>JAFDAT010000131.1 GCA_019313725.1 Deltaproteobacteria bacterium | reverse complement strand
GTATCAGCTGGAGGGCTTCCTGGGCAGCCTCCACGGATATCCGCGTTGAGTCCGTGCGCATGTAGGTAATCAATCCCACGGGCTCGCCGGCATTCAGGTCGATACCCTCATAAAGCTGCTGGGCCAGCGTCATGGTCTTTTTGGCTGAAAACCTTAGCTTTTGAATCGAGTCCTGTTGCAGTTTGCTGGTGATGAAAGGCGGCTGCGGATTTCTTTTCTTGGTGCGCCGGACAATTTTATCGATCCTGAAATCGACACGATTCAGGTCGTCTACAATTTTCCGGGCGTTCTCCTGATTGGGGATGGAAATCTGCTTGGCGTCCTTTTTCACGAGTTTGGCTTCGAAAACAGGCGGCGCATCGCCTTCCAGATGGGCGGTGATGGACCAGTATTCCTGTGGTTCGAAAGCCTGGATAGCCTTTTCCCGCTCACAGATGATCCGCAGGGCAACCGATTGCACACGCCCGGCACTCAGGCCGCCTTTAACCTTGCGCCACAGAAGGGGAGAAATCTGATAACCGACCAGGCGGTCAAGTATCCGCCGGGTTTTCTGGGCTTCATACTTGTTCTGATTCAGTTCTTCGGGCTTGTGAATGGCTTCGAGGATCACCTTTTTGGTTAGCTCATGGAACAGTACCCGGTAAAACTTGCGCCCTTTTTTTTTCAGCACCTCGGCGGTGTGCCAGGCAATCGCCTCGCCTTCCCGATCCGGGTCGGGTGCCAGGTAGATCTCTTCGGCGTTCCCGGCAGCCTTTTTCAGGGCTGCGATCACTTTTTTCTTGCCCGGCACGACCATGTACTGGGGCTTGAACCCGTCTTCGATGTCAATGCCCAGTTCTTTTTGGGGAAGATCCTTGATGTGACCGACGGTCGCCGCGACATTATAGCCCTTGCCCAGGTATTTCTTGATGGTCCGGACTTTGGTTGGTGATTCCACAATGACCAGGGGTTTAGCGCTCACAGTTTATCCCTCGATATTAGAAACAGTTAAAAATTGAATGCGCACCTAAAGCACAATAAGCGGTGTGGACGCAAGATGTAATTTTATGATTTTAAAGAAAACATGTTTCCCGGCGAATGCTGGACAACGTCTTTCAGTTCTAAATTCAGCAGAATTCCGGCCAATCTGCCGGTTGTGACGCCTGTTTTTATGGCCAGGGCATCGATGTGAACCGGGTAGCTGTCTAAAGCGGCCAAGACCTGCTGCTCGTGTGGTTCCAGGGATGGGGACACGGTTGCATGATTTGCCGTGGGACCGACCGCATCCGCACCCGGATCCCCAAGCAGGTATGAAAACTCTTCGACAACATCCCTGGCCTGTTCAACCAATTTGGCACCCTGTTTGATCAGGGTGTGCGTGCCGGTGCTTTTGAAGGAGCTGATGCTGCCCGGCACCGCGAAAACTTCCCTGTTTTGTTCCGCGGCCAGGCGAGCCGTAATCAGTGACCCGCTGCGCAGGGTCGCTTCAACGATGACCGTTCCAAGGGACATGCCGCTGATGATGCGGTTGCGCATGGGGAAGTGGTGCGCTTCCGGTTCCGCCTTGAGTGGAAACTCGGAAATTACCGCTCCATGCTGCGCGATTTCGTGAAATAGTTTACGGTTTTCAGCCGGGTAGATGTTTTCAAGTCCGCTGCCCAGCACGGCAACGGTCCTGCCCTGGCATGCAAGCGCACCCTGGTGGGCGGCGGTGTCTATGCCCCTGGCCATACCGCTGACAATGGTAATCCCCAGGGAGGCAAGGTCCCGGCTCAACCGCAAGGTCGTCTGGATGCCGTAATCCGTGGCATTTCTGGATCCCACCATGGATATGCAATGGTCGGCACCGGAGATGTCTCCACACACGTGCAAGAAGGGCGGGGGATCCGGAATTTCATGTAAGAGGACAGGGTAGTCCGGATCGAGAAGCGTGATGATCCGGTATCCTTTGCGGGCGGATAGCTCCAGTTCAGCATGTACCCACCCTGGAACATGATATCGCCGGATCTGTCGCGCCAGGCGTTGCGACATACCGCTGACCTGACCCAGTTCCCCGGAAGATGCCTGAAACACGGCTTCCGGCGATTTGAACCGGTCCACCAGCCGCTTGAAAAGCAGGTTGCCAACGCCGGGGACGCTTTTTAAGGCCAGCCATGGCAGAAATTTTTCCATATACCCCATGGTTGCAACGATCGGTTAACGTTGGAGCTTCTCCTTCACTTCTTGCGGTTCTGCCATGCCAGTAGAATGGGACTGGCTACGAAAATCGATGAATAGGTTCCGATGAGCACGCCGATGATCATGGCAAAGGCAAAATCATGGATAATGCCGCCACCCAGAACAAATAGTGTAATCAAGACGATCAGGGTGGTCATGGACGTCAGGATGGTGCGCCCTAGTGTCTCGTTGATACTTTTATTCAGGATGAAGTCGAGTTTTTGTTTGTGGTGCTTCCGCAGGTTTTCCCGGATGCGGTCGAACACGATGATCGTATCGTTGAGTGAATACCCGATAATCGTTAGCAGCGCTGCGAGCCCACGGTAATGGCGACATCGTGGATCAGGGCGACGATGGCTCCCATGGCGTACCTGAGTTCGAGGAACCAGAAAAGGATCAGGGTAACGAAGAGTGCGGCTGTCATCAAAAAGGGTATGCTGACCTCGAATATGGTCAGTATATAGACGGCCAGCATCAATGCACCTGCCATCACGCCGCTCAGCATCCATTTCAACTCAAAACGTCCGGATATGTAGATGGTGATAAAGAGGAGTGAAAAAAACATGGCCAGGAGCGCTTTTTCTCTCAGGTCCTTGCCGATCTGCGGCCCGACCATGTCGACCCTTCTGATCTGTGCCTTCTGAGATGTAGCCTGCTGCATGGCCTGTTCGATCTTCAGGGGCAGTTGGTTGCCGGTACTGACAGAGCTGTCCGCACGGATCAGGTACTCGTTTTCTTCCGCAGCCCCGAACTCCTGAACGGAGGATATGCGAATGTTCATGGTGGCAAGGGCTGACTTGATATCGGCTATGGATACCGGGGAGTCGAACTTTATCTGAATGACCGTGCCGCCGGCAAAATCGATGCCGAGTTTGAGGCCGCCGTGGTAGATCAGGGTCGCGATGGTGATCAAAATCATGACCAGGGAGAAGGCGAACGCGATTTTCCTCCGTCCGATGAAATTGATGTTGATGCCCGGTTTGATGAACTGCATTTATTTTTCCTTCTTCGTTGTGCCCGGTGGGCATGAAAAATTATCAGATGCTGATAGTTTTGACTTTTCGGCTGATGAGAAAATAATCAAAAATCGACCTGGACAGAATCAGGGCTGTAAACAGGCTTGCCAGGACTCCCAGGCTGAGTGTGACAGCAAACCCTCTTACTGCGCCCGTGCCGAATTGAAACAGAACCAGGGCTGCGATCAACGTGGTGACGTTCGCATCGAGAATGGTCAGTGTGGCCCTGCTGTAACCTGCATCCACAGCTGCGCGGGGTGTTTTACCCAGCGTCATTTCTTCCCGGATGCGTTCGAAAATCAGCACATTGGCATCTACGGCCATACCGATGGTCAGGATGATGCCCGCTATGCCGGGGAGGGTAAGGGTGGCCTGGAAAGCGGCCAGCCCACCGGCGATGAGCAGAATATTCAGGATCAGGGCGACGTCGGCAATAATTCCAGAGCCTTTGTAGTATATGACCATGAACAGAATGACGAAGATACCGCCGATGCACATGGAAACCAGGCCTTTTTTGATGGAATCGGCGCCCAGCGACGGCCCGACGGTCCGTTCTTCGATGATTTCAACCGGAGCCGGCAGCGCACCGGCTCTCAGGACGATGGCCAGGTCATGGGCCTCGTCGGTAGAGAAGTTGCCGGTGATGCGTGCGGAGCCGCCGGAGATTTTTTCCTGGATGACCGGTGCCGAATAGATCTTGCTGTCGAGCACGATGGCCAGGCGTTTTTTTACGTTCTGCTCGGTAATCTGTGAAAAAATCCTGCCGCCCTTTTTGTCGAATTCAATGGAAACGTACGGTTCGTTGTACTGAGAGTCGATCTGAACCTTGGCATCCGTCAAATAGGCGCCGGTCAGGAGTGCCCGTTTTTTTACAAGATACGGTGTTTTGACGATCCTGTTGGTGGCCGGGTCCTCTTTAATTTGGTACAGAAGCTGGGTTCCCGGAGGTAGACTCCCTTTTAGTGCGGCGCTGATGTCACCGGCTTCATCCACGAGCTTGAATTCCAACAGGGCGGTTTTCCCGATGAGCTCCTTGGCACGCTTGGTATCTTTGATGCCGGGCAGCTGTATCAGTATCCGTTTTTTTCCCTGATTGCGGATGTCGGGCTCACTGACGCCGAACTGGTCGATTCTGTTGCGGATGGTTTCGAGCGCCTGTTCTGCCGCCAACCGCTTGATATGCTCGGTCTCCTCATCGGGCAGATCCAGCTTTATGGTCTCGATACCTTCCGCTTCGCTCGTGTCGGCTATGCGCAGGTCTTCAAAATCGGCATCGAGAAGCTTGTTGAATTGGGCGATGTTCTCCTCGCCCTGAAGCCTGACGGCGATGCGATTTTTTTCGACACGGTCGATCCCGACAACGCGTACCCTCTCTTTTCTTAGGCTCGTCCGCAGCTCCTGGGCAATGCGGTCAATCGTGTCTTCAACGGCTTTGTCCGTATCCACTTCGAGAATCAGGTGCATACCGCCCTGAAGGTCGAGTCCAAGGTTGATTTTCTTGTGGGGCCACGTGCCGGGCCGTAGGGTGGGCAGCACGAAAATGAGGGCCGTAAGGATCACCACAAGAACCGAAATAGGTCTCCAAGACAAGGTCTTCAATGATCTGTTCCTTTCTCACTCGAACCGTCTTTTCCGGTTGAGTGAAACCACACCGGGAGCCGGCAATGGCTATTTTCCCGTCGGAATCGTCATGGGAAAAGTAATCCCGGAAATTGAAGATTCCCCGCTGCATGCAGTGGGGAATCTTATATCTCGAAAAAAATCACCTTTATGAAAGCCTGCCGCAACGGCAAATCCCGGCAGACCATGGTGATGCGAGTTCTATTTCGATTTGGCAGAGCCCGACTTTTCTTTTTTTGGTGCCGGTGCCGGCGGCGGTGTGACCGACTGGGTCTGTGCACTGACATTCGCACGATTTACCTTGACGCGAACTTTGTCGGCGATTTCAACGGTCAGTGTCTGATCGGTGATCCCGGTAATACGGCCGTGCAGGCCCCCGCTGGTGACGATTCGATCGCCTTTCTTCAGGCTTGACACCATTTCCTTGTGCTCTTTCGTCTTTTTTTGCTGTGGTCGAATCAACAGGAAATAAAAAATGACAAACATCAGGATGAGGGGGATGAACGCCGAAAAACCACCGGCTCCCTCTCCGCCAGCGCCCTGGCTCATTGCATATGCGACATTGCTTGTAAACAAGATAACCTCCCTTTATTTGATTTTTTTTTATAATTCACTCGTCAAATATTTCTTTTTCACTGCTCAGATCCCAGGCCATTTCAGCCGATCCCAGAACGCTGCTGACGGAGAAGGTCAGCGTGCCGGCCATATCCCCCACAAGCGTCTCCCCGGTTTCGCGATGCCTGGACGGAAATCTTACCAGATATACTGATTTCCAGGGGGTGACGTATGGAAAAAAGTGTTTCAGTACGACGTTGTTGCGTTCCAGTTTCCTGATTTCCACCGGCGTTATCCACGCACCGTCGTCTACGCGGAGATATATTTTCCAGGTGGATTTTTCCTTTTGAAAATCATCCCATTTTTTTTCAGGTACGTACGCAGCAAAAATAAATTCGTTGTAGGTGTCAGCGGCATTTTCTTGATCTTTATAAAATTTTTCTTCGTCCGCCGCATTCAGCCTATAAAGCTGACTGTACTCCCGAGTGTAAGCCTTCCTGAATTGAATCGATTTGTAGGTTGCCGCCGCAATCAGCTTGCAGTCGAAACCTTTGTAAATGCGATCCTCTCGCGTCCAGAGTTCAAACACCGTTTTGTATTCAGGATTGAACTGGCTGTCCGGTGTATAGTGTATCGGCTGATCTTTTTTTTTCGCACCTTGGCAGCCGATGGTCAACAGTATCAGGGCGATGATCACGAAAAACAGGCATTTTTTAGGTTGATGTTTCATGATCATTCGAATAACCCGTCGAAAATGGCGCTGATATACTTTAATTGAGGGCCTACGTCAAATCTTTCTTTCATTTTTTCATTCGAAACAGGCACCCGCCTGTATGGTGGTTTCTTCAGAACTGCCGGTCTATACCATTATAACACTTTGTACATATTATAAATACAATAACAAGTGCCGCTTAATTAAACCATCATTTAATAAATTTTCATGTGATCTATTTGGATGCCCACCAGAACAGTCATCGGTTGCTTCTGTTGCATGCTTCGTTGTGCGCGCATGGGCATGGAAATTTATCGGGTGCGGCAGAGCATGAAAATCAGCTCGATTCATTCTTGTGGGTACATTCGATGTGGCTGTCTCCGGGAACCATGGTTGGGTCGCCGATTATCTTTATGGAGAGCTGACGTCTCAATTCCAGGTCCAGGATTTCCTTTCTTTTACTGTTCAATACATAATCGGCGACTTCGACGGGAAGTTTCCCCTTAACAGATTCCGTCATGGGTTTGAGTGTTTCCATCTGCAGTTTTCTCAAAAAACGGATTCCCAGCGTTTCGGTGGACGGTACCAGGCCTTTGCCGCTGCAGTGACTGCAGGGCTGGAAACTGCCGAATTCAATGGACGGCCGGATTCTTTGCCGTGACATTTCCATCAGTCCGAATTTTGAAATTTTGCCGACATTGGTTTTGGCTTTATCCATTTTAAGGGCTTTTTTCATGGTCCTTTCGACTTCGAGTTTGTGCTTGGAATCTTTCATGTCGATAAAATCGATAACCACAAGTCCCCCCATATCCCTGAGGCGGAGCTGCCGGGCGATTTCCTCCGCAGCTTCCAGGTTGGTGATGTGGGCTGTTTTTTCAACGGTGTTTTGATGGGTGGCCTTGCCTGAATTGACATCAACGGACACGAGGGCTTCGGTTTGCTGTATAACGGCGGAACCACCGGACTTGAGTTTTACCCGGCTTTCGAATATTGAGGCGATCTGATCTTCGAGTTGATATTTGGAAAACAGCGGTTTGGCCCCTTTGTGCAGCTTTACTATTTTTTCGTGTTTGCGGGATATGATGTGTACAAAACTTTTAACCTCCTGGTACATATTTTCATCATCGATTAAAATTTCAGTTACATCCGTTGTGAAATGGTCTCTTATGGATCGGACGGCCAGATTTCGTTCTTTGTAGAGCAGCGCCGGGGCAATTGCCTCTGTGCCTTTGGCGTTGATGTTTTTCCACAGTTTGAGCAGGTATCGAAGATCCTTGATCGCCAGGGTCTTGGTACAGTTTTCACCGGCAGTGCGTATGATGATGCCGAATGCTTCGGGAATCTTAAGGCTGCCGATGATCTCTTTCAGCCTTTTGCGCTCTTCCTCTTCGGCGATCTTTCGCGATATGCCCCTTGTTGTTGACCCCGGCATCAGCACCATGTGTCTTCCCGGCAGCGAAATAAAAGTGGTGAGCATGGCACCTTTTTTCAAGATGGGGTCCTTGGTGATCTGAACCAGAACCTCCTGGCCCCGCTTGATAATATCCTTGATGGTTTTTTTCCCGGAGGGGGTTTCCTGATAATAATCACTGTGAATTTCATGCCGCTGCAAAAAGCCGTGCCTTTCCGCACCGTAGTCGACAAAGGCTGCCTGAAGGCTGGGTTCGACGCGCGTGATAATGCCCTTGTAGATGTTGCCGTGGGTGATCTCCTTGGCGGCGCTGTCAATATGGAATTCTTCCAACCGGCTGTCTTTTACTTTGGCGATGCGGCACTCTTCAGGATCTACTGCATTTATGAGAATTTTACTGGTCATGAATTCGATTTCCTTAGTATTGCTGTTTTTCTTTAAATATGAAATTGTTATCATCAAGTCAAATGATTTTTCTCCCGGGACGGGGCCCTCTGCCGCTTCTTGCCGAGGCGGGTTAAGTGGTTGCCCGGACAGGATAAGCATCTTGCTATTTCAGGGATTGTATGGCATGAGGGAATTTTTCATCGACAGTTTTACTTGGAGGCCTATACACCCAATGGAAGAAAAATACAACCCCGGTGCAATTGAAAGCAAGTGGCAGCAGGCTTGGGAAAAAGAGCGGCTGTTCAAAGTTGACACCGAACCGGAAAAAGAAAAATATTATCTGTTGGAGATGTTTCCTTATCCTTCCGGCAACATTCACATAGGGCATGTGCGCAACTACACGATAGGAGATGTCGTGGCGCGGTATAAAAGAATGCGGGGTTACAATGTGCTTCACCCCATGGGGTGGGACGCCTTTGGAATGCCCGCGGAAAACGCCGCCATCGCCAACAACAGCCATCCTGCCACGTGGACGTATGAAAATATCGCCAACATGCGGTCCCAGTTGAAAAAAATTGGGTTTTCATATGACTGGGATCGGGAATTGGCTACGTGCCGGCCTGAATATTATCGCTGGGAGCAGTGGCTGTTCCTGAAAATGTATGCAAAGGGCCTGGCCTACCGCAAGGAGTCTTATGTTAACTGGTGCGACCCCTGCCAGACGGTTTTGGCCAATGAGCAGGTGGAAGCCGGAATGTGTTGGCGATGCGGGAAAGAGGTTCGTCAGAAGAAACTGTGGCAATGGTTTTTCAGAATAACGGATTACGCCGAAGACCTGCTGGTCCACTGTGACAAACTGCCTGGTTGGCCTGAGAAGGTCATCACCATGCAGAAAAACTGGATCGGTAAAAGCATCGGTGCAGAGATCCGGTTTCCCATTATCGGAGGACCCGGTGAAAAAACCGACGAGATATCCGTTTTCACAACGCGCCAGGACACCGTTTTTGGGGTAACGTTCATGTGCCTGGCCCCGGAACACCCGCTGGTAATCACACTTTCGGAAGGTACCGCCCAGGCCGCGGCAGTGAATGTATTTATCGAGCGCATGTCGCGTCAGGACAGGACCGCCAAAGCGGTGGAGAATTACGAAAAAGAGGGTGTATTTACAGGGTCATATTGTCTGAACCCCATGAGCGGCCGCGAGATGCCCATATACACAGCCAATTTTGCGCTTATGGAGTACGGAACAGGTGCGGTCATGTGCGTCCCTGCCCATGACCAGCGGGATTTCGATTTTGCCCAAAAATATGGTCTGGACATCGTTGTGGTGGTCAACCCGGCCGACGAGGACCTGACCGTTGACGAATTGACGGCGGCGTACACCGGTGAAGGTGTAATGATCAACTCCGGCAGTTTCGATGCCATGCCGAACCGTGAGGCCATGGAAGCCATTGCCCGGCACCTCGAAGCGCACGGGTTAGGCAAAAAAACAGTGTCTTACCGGCTTCGCGACTGGGGTATTTCACGCCAGCGCTACTGGGGAGCGCCCATCCCCATGATTCATTGCCCGACATGCGGGGTTGTACCGGCTCCGGAGGAGGATCTACCCATTCTGTTGCCCGAGGATGCCAATCTGCTCGAGGGCGGGGGATCACCGTTGCCGGGCCTTGAGTATTTTTCGAGCGTCAGCTGCCCCCGATGCGGTTCGGGGGAGGCTCGCAGGGAAACCGACACCATGGATACCTTCGTGGAGTCTTCCTGGTATTTTGAGCGTTATTGCAGCCCGGATTATACGGAGGGCATGTTCGACAAGCGTGCCGTGGATTATTGGATGCCGGTGGACCAGTACATCGGAGGGGTGGAACACGCCATTCTGCATCTCCTTTATTCCAGATATTACACCCGGGTTCTTCATGATATGGGCCTGGTCAAATATAAGGAGCCGTTTACCTGTCTGCTGACGCAGGGCATGGTTTGCAAGGAGACCACCGCCTGTCCCGAGCACGGATTTCTGCTGCCGGGCGACGTTGCGGCCGGGGAGGGAACACCGCGTTGTGCCATCTGCGGTGAGGCTGTCACCATTGGCCGTGTGGAAAAAATGTCCAAATCCAAAAAGAATGTCATCGATCCCAATATTCTGCTGGAACGATATGGTGCGGATACCACACGCCTTTTCTGTTTGTTTGCCGCACCGCCCGAGAGGGACCTGGAATGGAGTGAGCAGGGGGTTGACGGCGGGTACCGTTTTTTGAACAGGGTCTGGCGTTATGCGGCGGCCTGCATGGATGACTTGAAGACCGTCAGCCCGTATACGGGTGCACCGGATACGTTGGAAGCGGGGTTGAAAAAGCTCTGTAAGAAAACCCACGAAACCATCCGGCGTGTCACGCGTGATATTGAAGACCGTTTTCATTTCAACACTGCCATCAGTGCGGTCATGGAGCTGGTCAACGCTATGTATGCACTTGAGGATGCGCCTGATGCGCCGCATCGAAACAGCGTGGTCCGGTTTGCCGTGGAATCGGCTATTCTGCTTTTGTCGCCCATCGTGCCCCATTTTGCCGAAGAGGTCTGGGCGGCCCTGGGCAACCGGACCAGCATATTTAAGGCTCCCTGGCCCGCATACCGGGAAGATGCCCTGGTCAAAGATGAGCTGTTGATCGTTGTACAGGTCAACGGGAAGGTGCGGAGCCGGTTTACGGCCGCGGTCGATGCCGATGACGAATTTCTCCGGCAGCGTGCATTGTCCGATGATAGGGCCCTGAAATTCATCGCTGACAAACCTGTTAAAAAAGTCGTGGTGGTCAAGAAAAAACTGGTCAACATTGTTGTGTAAAGGATGAAAACGAAGCCTTTTTCAAGAATAATGCGAATTGTGGTGCTGATTGGCATGTGTATGCTGATGGGGGGCTGCGGTTACAAGTTTGCTGGTGGCGGCGGCCCGCCCAAGGGGCTGAATACCGTTTTCATTCAGCTGATTGAAAACCGGACTGCGGAGATCGGTGCCGAGATCATCCTGACCGATCAGTTGAAGAATGAGTTCATTCGCAAATATAACGGAC
>JAFDAT010000130.1 GCA_019313725.1 Deltaproteobacteria bacterium | reverse complement strand
TACCATTTAACGAATCAAGCCTATGGTCAGTTGCAGCCCGTCTCTATGGCCTGCCCCTGGTCATTGGGTTGTTTTTTTTCCGCGTCCCGCTTATAGACTTTACTGTTGAAAATCGATATTGGACTGCAGTCCGCGACAGGTTTCTTACTGAGGTAATTTCTCTGAATTTCATTTTAGTTGGCATGTTACCGGTGTCGATTATCCTAATGATTTTATGCGAAAAACACCTGGGTATGAGAGGACCCGGAAGCGTGCTTTTCTGGGGTGTTATCTCACTAAGCACAACTGCCGGTGCGCTCACTGTATATCCGTTCAACGCCTATATGGCTCGCCGTGGTTTCTACTCTTCACCGGTCCAGTCGTTTGAAGGTGGAAAGATTACGCGGGAGGAGAATACCATGTTATTAACGTCCTTACGCAACGTTTGGGGGACTCTCCTACTTAGTTTTGCCTTATTAAGTTGCTGCATTGTGATAGTTTTTGCATACCTATAGTAAGTTTGAAATAAAGTGAATCCATAGGAACAGAACTTCCAAAGCGTCGCAATCCGATGGATTAGAGCCTTAGATATCTGTTAAAAAGATGGCCAAAGCTAACGCAACCTGGGGGGCACCCAGAATCCACGGTGAACTATTGAAGCTGGGTATTAATTTTTACTAAAAATATCTCCCATCAATTTCAGAACACTATACAATTACCGACTTCCATCATATTCTCAATTCAAAATCTGTTAAAAATCTCGTCGGATCTAATTTTTCGGAGCGACAGGTAAAAGTCTTGGGGGTTGATTGCGTTCCTTGTCAGTTCTTATACGCACCTTCGATCTTCACCAGCCCTTCTTTCAGGAATATGGGCATCATATGAAAAATGACGTCTATCATTTTCCAATCGTCTATCGGGTGTATTCACCTTTTTATCCTCAAATATGTTGAGCAATATAAAAGTCCACACTAAACTCAGCGTCATTATCCACGTCACGGTTGTGATTGGCATACTGTCACCCCCTCTTTAATTGCAGTTGATGTATGGCGCATTCGGTTCCGGACACTATGGTAATGCGGATTTACAGTTTGTCCTTGATGGTTTGCGCCACTTTGATGACTTGATGCGCCAAATTAGGAATTGATAGGAAGGGTGACTCAAAAACCTCCACACGTACTGCCGAATCAGTCCCAAAGAGACGTTACGTACAGGGATATGAGGGATAAACATTGTTGGGGTATACTTGGGGGGGGTATGGGTTTATTTGAGAGGGATACTCTTTTTGGGCCGCAGAACTGACTTTCGCAGATGCCTCGCCGACAATTTCTACCAAACGAATCAGAGCAAGCTCCAAAACCCTGTCGTGCTGGAGTTCTGCCCTATCTTTGCCCGAAATCAACGCTACTGCTTCCTTGGCATGATCGAGCATGTGTTGGAGTCGGATCATGTCATTATGCTGCGTCATATTGCACATCAGCCTCGGAAAGGATTTGGTCGCGATAGTACTTGCTTAAAAATCCAGGAGTATTCAAATCTACCTTTCGCCCAACAATATTGCCAAGTTCTATCTCTAAACCGGAAAGCCGGATGAGTCCTATCCGTGTACCGGGCTCAAACTCCACCAGGATATCAACATCACTGTCAGGACCAAAGTCTTCCCGGAGTACTGAACCAAAAAGAGATAACTTGCGGACTTGGTTTCGCATACAAAATTCAGCAATTTTATCTTTTGGTATACTAATTATAGCTTCACTCATTCATTAAAAACCTCAAGAATGATTTCAATCTCGATAGATGATATTGTCGAAAAATATTTGACCCTAAATCAGGTTACTATGAATTGTCATCTATTTCTAATATGTTATCGTATAAAAGAGAGTTATATTTGTCAAATTAATTTCTAACTTTTGGTAAAAGACGGGTTAGACTCCCGCCGCCACTAAGCCAAATTAAAGCATAGCATATCACGATCTTATCTAATTCGGCCCCTTGGGGTAAGACGATTTTATCCGAATCGGTTATCCGATTGCAGGAGGCTTTTTTAGGTCTGCAACCCATCTCATTCACCATTCATCAGGCTACAATATTTCGATATTGTATTCCCCCCGATACTCAGCCGCTTATCCTTTTAGGACCGTTGCATCTTGCAATGGACACCTCGATCCTCCAGATATTTTTTGATGCTTTCCCGGCACCCGTCGACACGCCCCACGAACTCGGGAGCACTTATCCCTATTTGTGAATAACCGCCGTCAAGCACCACCCGGGTGACCGCAGCACAGGTGTACCCGGTCGTCCTAGCCATGGAGGGGGTCCCTGTTGCAAGATCGTATTCGTCGCACATATCGTAGGTGTAGGTCACAGGCTTCCCATCTTCCAAACCGGAAATTATCAGTCTCATGACAGTGAGATCAGCCTCGCCTGGTTCGTATTTCCAAAGCGGGGTGAGAATCGACGCGGTCACATCTATCGGCCGCACCGAAGCGCCATTCACCTGGATGGGAGTCTGACTGAAGAATCCGGCATCATTGAAGATGCGCATCTGATCTACGTGTTCGGGATAGCGCAGGGTCTTCTCGAACATGTTTGGGATTTCAGAGGCAGAGGTATGGATCAGGGTTCTGAGCCCGTCGGAGTTAAGACATGCCATGGTGCCGACTTTAGGGAGATCAATAGTCATGGTTTCGGAGAGCGCCAGCTTTTCGACCACCTTACCATCTTCAATATTTCTGCCAGGGGCGGAGTATTCCTCAAAAACTTCCAAGACAGGAAAGTCCGTCTTATACCCTAAAGGGGCGTTCCTCGACTTTGGAAAGCCGCCGACGAAGCACTCATAGCCGGTAACCTTCATCTTCCGCATATGATCACCGAGAATGATGTTGGACATACCTGGTACCACACCGCAGTCCACCACTGCGGTGACTCCCTTTTCCTTGGCCAGGTCGTCCAGTCCGAACGGATCCTCTAGGAAGTACGAGATGTCCACAATGTTCTTGCCTGCACGAATGACCGCTTCAAGCATCGCGTATCCCAAGGGGCCGGGCACTGAACCGATAACAATGTCTGCATCCGCAACGGCCCGCGTGACTCCTGCCGCCGTGGAGAGGTCCTCTACCCGGGTCAGGACGGAGTGTTCTTTGGTCAGGTGCTCCAGGACCTCCTGGTTGATGTCTACCGAGACGACCTCACAGTCGGGATCCTTACACAGATCGATGGCCATGTGTTTTCCTACTGGCCCACAGCCCAAGACTACTATTCTACTCATATTTTCCTCACTTTTTATGTCATAAGATGAATCATAATACTTTGCTTTATACAATCTTCGTTTAGCTACATCATTATGCTCTCGTGACCTCTTTTTCATAGGCCCTGAGGATTTCATCGCCTTCACGCAGGATCGCTTCATCCAGAACCGGCACCTGGTGCTCGGCAAGGACCTGTTTTACGATGCGGTTTGCCTCCCGGGGCATTGCATCCTTGTCCAGGGCCAGCAGATCCAGTTTAGCCTTATCCCACTGGGTCAGATCGCTCCTCAAATACTTGAGCGTGTGGTCACTGGAAAGAAAATCTCCCCCGTGGCCGACGGCCTTGATCGCATCCAACCCCATCTTTTCCTCGCTGATTTCAATCTCCTTCAGGTAGTCTTTGAAAAAATCCCACATGTAGGAATCGATGACCAACTGCTCAAAGGAAATCCCCTTGGCTCCATCGACACTACCCATGCCGGTAATGATATCCGTATAAGCTGCCAGGCCGATGAACTCATTGGTGATGAACTGAACACTCTCGAGACCGCCTTTGGTGTCATGCCCGAAACCGGTGTCGGCCACCAGGCAGGGCAGGCCGTAGTGCCTGGCCATCTGGCCCAGCCCGTAACTGACCAGCACCTTTTCAGGGGCGCCGTAGTTGATATTGCCGGACAGCATGTCCATGGGGGCCGATTCAGAGGTATAGACGTGCGGTGCGCCGGGGGCTGCGGCCTGGGTGATCACAAGGCTGGCCAGGTTTTCGGTGTTGGCGTTCATCATCATGCCGGCCACGGTCACCGGGGCGGACAGCCCCCCCAGGGACATGGACATGGAGCAGATTGGAATGCCCGCCTTGGCGAACTCGACCTGGGCTTCTATAGCACCGGTTTCAAAGGAGAGCGGTGCCAGGGGGCAGCTGATCACCGACATCAGGGGACGCTCCCTGAGGACCTCCCGCCCGCCGGCGATGAGGGCGGCCAGCTCGATTTGTATATTCGCATCTCGCGCACTTTGTACGGTAACGCCCTGCACGTGTTTTTGGGTGTTTTGCATGGTCTGCCATAATTCATGGGGACCGTGAGAAAATTCAGGAACATCGTTGGCCGTAATGGCGGTCCATAAAAAATCCGGTGACAAGGCATCCCCCAGCCTCGCAAAGGCGGCGATGTCCTTGCGGGAGGAAGGGCGATATTCGCCGGTTTCATAATCGGTGACAAACACGGCCAGCCCGCTGGTAGTCCCGTATGGGCAGGGATGGGACGGCATGGTCAGATCATTTTGCGGGTCCCGGGCACACAGCCTGAATGTCTTGGGGGCCAAATGCAGTGCGTCTGCCACCACCGACTCGGACAGCTTGGCCACATAAGTATCAAAATCGACGTCGGCGCCCCTGGCCTCCAACAGTTTCAGGGTCGGAATGCTGTGCACCTTGATGCCGATCTCCTGCAGGGCCCTGAGACTCTGGGTGTGAATCAATTCAATTTCCGATTGGCTCAAAAATGTCATTTTTGCATTTGCCATGGTTTATTTCCTTTATTTTGTTTTATACTTTCAACAATTTTTCGTTTATCAGCTAGATTGTTTTTCTTGAACCAAAGCGAGAGTGCAGCACCACGCATTTCCATGCGGGCTCCTCTTTTTCCCATCTTGCAATCATACGTAGATACCCGGGTCCAGAGGGCCCGGCACTGGATGCTCCCTGGAAGGGAGTATCTACGCCATAACATATGAGTGACTAAAGTGGGCTAAAGTGAACTAAAGTGACTAAAGTTAAGGAATTCTATCTTTTTTATAAATGGCAGAACGTAGCGATTCATCAACTTTAGATCACTTATAATTTTAGATCACTTGACACTTTAAATTATTTATTTTGGCAGAGCCTAATAGCTCTGACCTGGCTCAAAGGACCAGGTTTTTAATGCTGGAATAAAACTCAGGTTATTTCCCTAGCGCGCTTACAGATGTTCGCCAGTTCTCTCTCGATATCATTGCCCAAAGGCAAGGGTTCATGTTTTTTTAGTATTCCGGCCACTTTTTCCCGGGCCTCTTCCTGGAGGGTGGTCCGATCACCGGCTGACCATTTTTCAAAGTCTTCATGATATCCAAGTTCCGGGATGTACCATTCATCACTCCTAAGTGCAGCCACAGTCGACTCCTCACTCAGATAATCGCCGCCGGGGCCGACCATGGAAATCACGTCGGTCAGCCATCTTTCCTCACTGGTATCCAGCCCCCTGTGTACACATTTGGCCAGACGGAATACTTCCACATCTAGCAGCATCTTTTCAAGGCTGGATACCATCGATCCGTCCAGCATTCCGGGGCCGACGACAATATCCGGCCAGGAGAGCATGGTCGGCATAGAAAGGGCCGCGCCTTCATGCGCGTTCTGAAAATCCAGGATGTGGGCGTCCGAACCACCGGGCGAGGACTCGGACGGCAATCCATAGTAGTTGGCCATTTCGGTTGCAGCCATGTCCATGATCGAAAATCCCACCGCGGCATAGCTGGGACTGGCGGTTCGAGGATTCATTACGGCCAGGGCCGGCGCGTAGATGATGGGAACGCCCGGTTCATTGGCCTGCAGCAGACAGAGCGTAGCCAGGACTTCGAAATTGCCCTGAATGACAGTCGCGATCATGCTGGCCGGTGCGCTGCATCCCATCAACGGCATGGGCATGATAGCCACAGGAATATTCCAGCCTTTGAGGGCCAGGCAGGCCTCTGTATATTTATGGTCGATGGTAAGCGGAGATTGGGGGCAAACCTCATGGGAAACAGGGTGGTTCTTTTTGATGTCATCCTTCGAACCGAAAACCGTCTGCAGTATTTCCGTGAACCAGGGAACTTCGTGATCGACCTTGGGACCATCCTGAACGTGTTTGGAAAATCCCCTGAAAACCCTGCAAAAGTAGTCGACGGTATCCCCGAGGGCTTTACCCCGGTCGCTGGGAACAACCTGACACCAATACACCCCGATTTCATCCAGCGCATCAGCCAAGCTGGTGATTTTTTCCCAATCGTCATACATGGCTATCCGCCGCTGACCGGTTGCGCTGTCCAACACCATCGTTCCACAGCCATCCGGGCAGAGCGTACTATTGCCACCATTCATGACCAGGTCATGGCCGGGGCGGCGTGAGCTCAAAACAAAGTCCCTGGTCACAAGTTCAAGGGATGACTCAACCACTGCTCGGGGGAATCTTACTATCTTATTGACGTCGTCAACCCGAGCGCCCGCATCCCGCAGTATCTGACGCCCTCGGGGTGTTTCCATCCGAACCCCCGTCTTTTCAAGAATATTCAGTGTTTTCTCATGCACTCGATGGCGTTCGTCCGGGGACAAAACCTGCACCGACGTTTTCATAAAGCCTCCTTACTCACAAACTCGTTAACCCCAAGGTTGCATCAACAACATGGCAAAGTAGTCAGACAGCCAGCGACATGTCGGCTATGAAAATTCCGCTTAGTCGCTAAAGGGTGCTCATCAGATATGCCCTCTGAACTTTTCCACATTAACCATATACCACTTTTTCAAACCGCCGAAGAATGAGCGCAGTACTTTCGGCCCCGCGTAGGGAATATTTCGATTGACAACAGCGTGCGTGGTGAATTCGTTTTTTTCTCCCGCCATCAAGTCGGCAATAATCCTGCCGCCTGTCTGCGTGGATGGAACCCCCTCGCCATAACCGACGCCATAGTAAATATTATTATGGTCTCCCATAACGCCGATGGAAGGCGTATGATCAAGCGTGCCCGCCGTCGGGCCGCCCCAGGCGTGGTCAACTTTTATTCCTTCAAGGGATGGAAACCACCTTACCAGATCTTTGAGAATTTCTCGCGAGACTGTCTTGTTGTTTCCAGGGGCGAGTCCATCATTATGATAGTATTTGACATCCGAACCGCCAATAATGATCCGCCCGTCAATACTGGGAATCATATAGTTGAATAGCGTCCGATAGTCGGAAAGTCCCTGGCGGTTATGCCAGCCAATCGCTTCCCACTGCGAACTGGTCAAGGGCTCGGTGGCAATCACATACGTATAAATTGGATATAAACGATTTTGAAAAAAGCCCAGTCTATGGGAATAGGCGTTGGTAGCGATCACAATGGCGGGGGCTTTGACCTCTCCTAGTTCCGTATCCACATGATGGATCTTACCGGGCACAACGCGCGTCACAACAGAACGCTCCCGAATCTCAATGCCCATGTTTTCTACAATTTTTTTCATCCCCCGCGCCAGTTTGGCCGGGTTGAGGATCGCACCGTGCTTTGTTTTTAGGCCCGCAACCAATCGTGGAGATTTTATTTCTTTTTCAAGATCCTTTCCATAGAGCGTCTCCACATCAAATCCCCATTCTTTCAAAATCCGACACTCATCTTCCATTATTTTCACTTGCATGTCATTCATCGCTACATCCAGCATGCCATTTTCCTTGAAATCGCAGTCCAGGCCGTGCACATCGATAAATTCCTTGATCTGTTCAATGCCATGCAAGCTGACATTCAGGTTTTTTTTGCGGACGTCAGGGTCTTCAAGGTTCCGGTCTATAAGCGATGTGGCGACGCAAAATCCTCCGTTTCTGCCGCTTGCGCCAAAACCGCAGCAAGCGCCTTCCAGCAAAATAATTTTTTTGTCCGGAAATCTTCGATGGATGTTGTAAGCGGATGAAAGCCCGGTGAAACCGCCGCCAATAATCACCACATCCGCTTTATGCCTTCCCCGCAGTGGTTCATTGATAATTTCGTTTTCAAGACCAGCGGCCTTAAACCAGAAATTGTCGAGAAAATACTCATACAGTTCCGGCGATTTCAAACCCTCACGTTTGCTGGACATAGACGTAAAATTTTTCATTTGTAATTCTCCAGATCGCATTGGCAACGTTTCCTACTCCACGAAAGCGAAAATATACTTGTCACGGTAAGTAAGGCACCTCACTATGTAAAGGTAAGTAAAACGGGAGCACGAAATCATGCTGGCCAACTGCCCGTCCTCCTGCCATCATTCGCACTCCCGTTATACGATGATACTGTTGTTTCTGAAAGCTACTTTTTAAGTTCCTCCCAGAGTTTGTCACGCAGTTCTTTGCCTTTGCCCTCGGCCAGCCTCATATCGAAGGTGTCACACTTGCGCTGCCATTCCTTGTCCACGATAAAACCGGGCCAGGCCTTCATCTCGTCACTCATGAACTCCATGGTGTGTTTGTGCACCGGCGGGTAGCCGATG
>JAFDAT010000508.1 GCA_019313725.1 Deltaproteobacteria bacterium | reverse complement strand
TCGATATTGATCTGCTGCTCGATATAGGTCCTGTTGCCCTTGCCCCAGCCACGCCATGAATAATCCGTAACCACCATGCGCAGCATGCCGTTTCCGTCTTTCAACCCCAATTCCTTTGGTTTTACGGAAATATTGATCGGCTTGCGGTTGACGGATCCCTTTTTCAGCCAGCCCGATGCGGGGAATTCTTTTTCAAGCAGAACCACTTCCTGACCATCTTTAAGAATGCCGATCCAGAGCGATTTCAATCCGCTTTTTTTATCGGAAACAGTTATTGCAAGATTGCGTTCCACGCCGAATTGGGACGACGCCAGGTCGATTTCGATTTGAGGGGTTTCTCGCTCCATGCGGATGACCAAGACCCCCAGGACCGGCAGCAAAATAATCACCAATGCCACGGCTATTAGCGATACTTTTTTATTTTTATGTTTTTCTTTCAATTAGTTACCCATAGTTTTTTGTTTTTGAATTCGAGCGGGAACAATACCAGCAAAATTTGTCCGAATCAAGGCTTCATTCATTAGAAACAATCCGTCGCTTTTCAGGACAGGATTTCTGCTCTAAAGAATGGGATACAGCAACCGTCCGTGCTGATAAATATTTCCAATGAAATGGGTATCAATGCATCAATATCTGTACCTTAGCAGTCGTTGAGAACATAAGCTATAATTATTTTTCGGCAAAGCCTCATGTTCCCATCTTCGCTGTACGCATGCGCACTGAAAATTTATCGTTGGTTGACTTTCAGTGACCTGCGGGATAGAAAAGAATCAAATTTATCCAGGCCACTTGCAATATCCGGGCCATGGATGTACAAAGAGATGGAGACACAACCTGCATCCAAACTGAAACGGATTTTTCGAATGCTATGAAAATAAATCACCTACATGTTGGAAAAGACGGCCCCCTTCTGATCATATCCGGACCATGTGTTATCGAAGACTTCGAGACCACCTACCGGATTGCTTCTTTTCTCAAAGAGCTGACCGGACGCCTTGGGCTGAATTTTGTCTTCAAGGCCTCCTTTGACAAGGCCAACCGGACCTCCATCAACGCCTTCCGGGGCCCGGGGATCGATACAGGTCTTGAAATTCTTGACCGTATTAAATCGAAACTGGATATCAAAATTATTTCAGACGTTCACCGCATCAGCGACGTCTCACAAGCAGCGGAAGTTCTCGACATTATCCAGGTACCGGCTTTTTTATGCAGGCAGACGGACTTCATCCTCGAAGTGTCCAGGGCCGGGCGCTCTGTGAATATTAAAAAAGGGCAATTTTTGGCCCCCATGGATATGAAAAACGTCGTGGACAAAATAAAATCAACCGGCAACCCGGATATTCTGTTAACGGAACGGGGCGTCTCGTTTGGATACAATAATCTCG
The DNA here is from genome assembly GCA_019313725.1 of Deltaproteobacteria bacterium. GTDB lineage: Bacteria > Desulfobacterota > Desulfobacteria > Desulfobacterales > B30-G6 > JAJDNW01. The sequence goes on along the minus strand of JAFDAT010000508.1, from coordinate 982 downwards.
TGGTCGATTTTAGAGGCATCGGCATGATGCAGCAGACCGGCTGCCCGGTAATATTCGACGCGACCCACAGCGTTCAACTCCCTGGAGGGGCCGGAGACAGTTCCGGCGGCCAGCGTGAATATGCCCCGGTTCTTGCAAAGGCCGCAGTAGCAGCCGGCGTTGACGGCGTCTTCATGGAAGTGCACCCGGATCCGGACAACGCGCTTTGTGACGGCCCGAATTCCCTGTATTTGGACACACTGGAAGGGCTTTTCGACAGCTTGGTTAAAATTCGCAAAGCTGCTTAGAACCATTATGATCAAGGAAAAACTGAAAAATATCGAACTGCTGTTACTGGATGTCGACGGCGTATTGACCGACGGGGGCATCATTTATACGGACAGTGGCGAACAGGTCAAAGTATTCAATTCACGCGATGGCCTCGGCATACGCCTGCTGAAAGATGCAGGCATACAGGTCGGAATCGTCACCGGCAGAGCCTCCCGGGTCCTTCGCCACCGTTGTGAAAATCTCGGTATTGACCTCTTGTTTGACGGTGTTGCCGACAAATCCGCGGTGTTACCGGAAATCTGCACGAGAACCAAGATTGACCCGGCCAACATGGCCTTCGCAGGTGATGACCTGGTAGATCTTCCGCTTTTTGCTCGTGTTGGTGTTTCCATTGCGGTTGCCGATGCCCACGAAGCCGTCATCAGCAGGGTGGATTGGGTAACCAGGGCCGGTGGAGGTTCAGGCGCGGTCCGTGAGATGTGCGACGAGATCTTGAAGGCCAAAGGCCTGTTCAACCAGGCCATCGATCGGATGATTAAAAGCGGGCTTGGCTGAGTGCCGAGCAGTTGTTTACGGGCAACATACTGAAATTTTTTATGATATATCACGCACGGTCAACCCGGCATGATACACAACCCGTTTTCAATACATTTGAAACGCCCATAATCGGGGAAACAGTACAAATACCTTGGCAAGTTTAAAAAAAAAACAG
>JAFDAT010000507.1:727-3095 GCA_019313725.1 Deltaproteobacteria bacterium | reverse complement strand
TTATGCTTTCAAGGTGTTGTAGATTCTTCATGCACGATGTCAGTCGTCCCGAATAGCTTCAACCGGCTTGATGCTGATGGCCTTTTTTCCCGGTATGAGACCGGCGAGTACCCCGCATATCACTAAAATGGATAGCGCCATGATTGCAACCCTTAAATCGATCTCCGGATTCTTGAAGGTTTCGATCCTGGTCCCTGCGGCGGTAAGGGCCCGCGAGAGCAGTTCGATGATGCCCACCCCTGCAACCAGCCCCATGTAGCCGGATACCGCTGTGAGCAGCACGGATTCGGTCATGATCTGGGTGAGGATGTTGAGGGGCGTGGCTCCGATGGCGCGCCTGATACCGATCTCCCGCGTGCGTTCTTTGACGATGATCAGCATGATATTGCTCACCCCGATAACGCCCGCGATGAGGGTGAAGGTGCCGACAAACCAGATAAGTATGTTTATGCCCTTGAAAAGGTTGACCATTTTTCGGTACTCTTTTTCCACATTGTAGCGGCCGAAGGCGGTCTGATCTTCGGGGGACACCTGGTGGCGTTTAGCAAGCAGGGCGATCGCTCTTTTCTCCACCACCGAAGCCGGCACATCGGGCTGGGACGTAATCGAAAACCAGCTGACTCTCTGGCCGAAATTGAAAGCATGCTGAAAAGTAGTGAAGGGGATGAACACCGTCTGGGTCTCCTCTTCGGCCTCGTCACCTTCGCTGTTGGCGGCAAATACTCCGACCACCTTGAAGTAGACGCCCTTGACAAGAATATGTTCGCCGATCGGATTTTCTTCCTTTTCAAACAGCACCTCGCGCACCCGGGTACCGATGACGGCAACCTTGCGCCTGTCGCGCATGTCCAGATGATTGATAAATCTGCCGGTTTTGATCTGCAGGAGCTGGATCAGGCGATACTCGGGATAATCACCGTTGATGCTGAAAGCGCCGTCCTTTAACCCCCTGGTGACATTGGTGACCCCCCGGTGGCCGCCCATCTGGTTGCGGGGACCCAGATGCAGAATTTCGGGAATATTCTGCCGAAGGGCTTTGATGTCATCGTTGTTGAAATAAAACCGCCGGCCGATGGGAAACCCCTTGTAGGGGATGGTCGTGGGGCGGGTCCAGATGTAGACGCTGTTGGTGGCCCGGTCGCTGAAATTATCCATGGCCCCGTTCTGCAGGCCCGTGCCCGCACCGACCATGATCAGCAGTAGAAAAATGCCCCAGAATACGCCGAAAGCGGTCAGGAACGAGCGCAGCTTGTTCTTTTTGAGTGTGTGGGCAATTTCCTGCCAGCTGTCGCGGTCGAAGATCATGGTATTCGCATGCCTTGGTTCTGAATGGTTGAATTGTCAGTTTACATATTTCTTCATTCATGCGTACATGTCATTGCGCCTTCGGCTGTAATTAGGCCTACGGCCGTCATTTGCCCTACGGGCGTAATTTGTTGCAGCTATTGGCGAAAAGCTATTAGCAACAATGAATAACAGCGAAGCGTAATGACAATAAATCACGTGCGCAGCACAAATGACACCCGCAGGGTAAATAGCGGCGAAGCCGCGTAGAGTAACAAAATTGGGCCTGAATCAGCGATTCAGGCCCAATTTTGTTACTATTCATCGCGGAGCGCTTCCACCGGCAGGATCCCGGCAGCTTTTCTGGCCGGGAAAAAACCGGCGATAAGGCCGGCCGTTACCAACAGTGCCAGGGACCCCAGGGCTACTTTAAAATCGACCTCCGGATTTTGAAACAGGTCCAGGGCCGGCAGGCGGCCGGCCACCAGTTCGATCACGCCCACACCCAGCACCAGGCCGATATAACCTGACAGGGTTGTTATCAGCACAGACTCGGTCAGGACCAGGCTGATGATGGACCAGGGGGTTGCCCCCAGCGCCTTGCGGATACCGATTTCCTTGGTGCGTTCCTTGACCGCGATAAGCATGATGTTGCTGATGCCCACAATGCCGGCGAAAATAGTGCCGATTCCGATCAGCCAGATAAAATAGCGGATATTTTTGAACAGGGCCATGAATTTTTGAAAATCTTCCACACTGCTCCAGATGCGCAGTGCTTTTTCATCTTGCGGACTGAACCTGTGTCTGGCAGCTATTTTTCTGCGCACCGTCTTCTGCATGGCCTGGCTCTCTTCGACGGTGGCATCTCCGGTGGTGAACATGACCGCGTGAATCCGGTTTCTGCCCCCGTAAACCTTCTGGACCGTTGTGATGGGGAGATAGATGATCCGCTGGAAACGTTCGTTGCTTTCATCGGTAAAAACACCGATGACCTTGAAGGGAACCCCGTTGATATTGATGTACTCTCCGATGGAGGGCGCGTCTTTGAATAGCTGGTCCCGCACCTGGAGACCCACGAAAGCGA
>JAFDAT010000507.1:0-687 GCA_019313725.1 Deltaproteobacteria bacterium | reverse complement strand
GCAGGTCGTTGGCATTGATGCTCCTGCCCTGCAGCAGAATGGTTTCCTTTATGTAGCGGTGGTCCGGGTGGCAGCCAATGATATTGAACACACCGGATTTGTCCTTGTAGGTGATGGTATTGTTGTTCCACATGTAGTAGCGTGCCGTAATGTGGTCGATGCCCGGGACCGTGGTTTTTATTTCCTGGTAGTCCGCATTGACAAATTCGATGGATCGGCCGGGCTGCAGACCCCGGTAGGGCAGACTGGTCTGTCCTTGATGGACCCAGATGCCGTTGGTGGCAATGCCCTTGAATTCGCTGCGTATGCCGTTTTCAATACCTGTTCCCGAGCCCAGCAGCAAAATGAGCATGAAGATACCCCAGGCCACGCTGAAACCGGTGAGAAAAGTTCTCAGCCGGTTGGAACGGATGGTGGCGAAGATTTCCTGGAAAAGGTCTAAATCTATTCGCATTGGATAACCGTATTACGTTTTAATCTCTTTTAGGGTTTAATTCCCCGCAGTTTGCTGCGAATTGATATTTTTACTACTAACGCTTGTGTTCAGAGACGCGATCTGCCTGCATCGCATGCAACGATTAGGCATTCGTTTCATCGAAATCGCTATCGAAATCGGTATCGGAATCGATTTCCGGGTGTTCACTGAGGTCATTGGCCTTTTTATGTGCTGCGCAACATTAGCTATCA
>JAFDAT010000129.1 GCA_019313725.1 Deltaproteobacteria bacterium | reverse complement strand
AATGCAGGAACCAAAATCCTGTGTCTTGCCACTTGACGACGCCCCAACATTTGATCGCCTTTAAACTATCTATAACACTTAGGAGCACCCTTTTCAGCAGCCATACGCTACGGCTCCGTTAAAACAGCGTTTCAGCAATGAAAACCCGCCAGTTATCGTTTTCGGCAAGCACATCGTACGCAAACCGAGCTTTATCCGACTCGGTAAAAACACCGAAAACCGCAGGACCGCTGCCCGACATTAAAGCCCCATTTGCGTTCAGATCCATTAGCTTTTGTTTTATCTGCAGAATTTCAGGATGCAGAACTGTCGTCACCAATTCCAGATCGTTGCACAGATGTTGCCTGACATCAAATACAGGCTCCCCAAAAAGAAATTTTTTAAGTTTTTTTTCACACTTTGTCAATCTTAAATTCAGTTTTTTGTACACCGCGGCCGTTGAAACCGAGAATTCAGGACAGACCAGCATGAGGGTAAAATGTCTGAGTTTTGCATAGTCCGTCAACTTTTCTCCAATCCCCGCGGCAATCGCGGGTTTACCAAACAGAAAAAAAGGAACGTCTGCTCCGAGGGAAAGCCCCATGTTGCTCAGGGTTGCCATTGAAAACGGGTGGTCATATACGCTGTTGAGGGCGGATAAAACAGCGGCAGCATTGCTGCTGCCCCCCCCCAGACCGGCCGCCACCGGAATATTTTTTTCTATCTTTATCCTCAATCCATTTTTTTCACCAGACTCGGGAAAAGCGGGATCACATCCAAGTTCGCGAAAAAAAAGGGCTGCCGCCCGGTAGGCCAGGTTGGTATGGTTTTCCGGAACCGACGCGTGCATGCAACAGATCTCTATCCCCTGGCAGGATGACGGGGACAGCGTGATGTTATCATAGAGGGATATGCAGCACATCAATGACAAAAGATCATGATAACCATCGGACCTTTTAGCGGTAACGTGCAGGAAGAGGTTGATTTTGGCCGGCGATTTGATGCGCAGGTTCTGGTCCTGTTCGGTAGTCCAACCCCCTGAAAACAATGATTTTTTTGCGGCCACAGCGTATCATTCCTTCCTTGTGATCGGGCTGCTAACCTTTTTCCTTAACGTACAGCATTCTCAATTCAAACAGAAAATTTTTGAGCATGCCGGCTTCATCCTCGGTTAAATTTCCCTTGGTTTTTTCTTCAAGTATCCCCAGAATATCAATCGTCTGCTTGGCCAGGGGCAGATTTTTAGCCTTCTCGCCGGTTCCAGGGTCTTCGATAACCCCCAAGTTCAGCAGGGCGGATGAATTCAATGAAAAAATAAACGTCGGAAAATTGAGTTCGGGAAACGGGTAATCCCCGTCTTTCTGCCCGTCTGCCTGCCCGGCTTCCGTGTCGGTGGCGTCACTGCTCTCTTCCCGGGCAGCATCCGCCTGGTCTTCTTCTGAAAAAATCCGTTTATCCTTAACCACAAAGTCTTTCTTTTCTTCTACCATCTTTCCACTCCTTTTTTAGAACTCCAGCGGAATCGCGGTCTTTACCGATCCAAGGTTCCGGATTTCGGCCATCACCGCATCCGAAATCTGCGTATCTGTCTGAATGAAAATGATATTCCTGTCACCGCCCTCTTCCTGCCCCACCTGCATACGCCCGATATTGATGCTGTTCTTTCCCAGAGTCGTACCGATTTCCCCGATAGAGCCAGGTCGGTCTATGTTATGAATAAGCACCATATGGCCAAGCGGAATCATCTCCAGCCGAAATTTATTGATTTTGACGATCCGCGGATCCTGCTTCCCGAAGATCGTTCCGGACACCGTACTCGTCATTTCGGTGGACCTGACCTGAACGGTAATGAGATTCAGGTAATCCTCGGATTCTGCATTGACCGATTCCGTTATCTTGATGCCCATTTCCTGGGCCAGGACCTTGGCGTTCACAAAATTGACCTCATCCTTTACCATCGGTGTCATCAGCCCTTTCATCAAAGCCGTCGACACCGGCGCCATGTCCAGATCCTGAAAATCACCCTTATACTCGATGACGACCTCTTCCAGCGGCCCACAAATGAGCTGTGCCTGGAGGCTCCCCATTTTTTCCCCCAGACTCAGCAGGGGACTCATTTTTTTCAGCAGGTCGCCGGTTACCGAAGGCACGTTTACAGCATTGACGATGGTACCTGTTTTCAGACAGTCAATAATCTGCTCGGCAACCGAGACGGCTACGTTGGTCTGCGCCTCCCGTGTGGATGCCCCCAGGTGCGGTGTACACACAATCCGATCCAGATCGAACAGGGGGGACGCTTTCGGCGGTTCCTGTTCAAATACGTCCAGGGCCGCGCCCGCCACTTTCCCGGAAACGATGGCTTCATGAAGATCCGGTTCATTTATGATGCCGCCGCGAGCACAGTTGATCACCATGACACCGTCCTTCATCTTGGCAAACGCCGGTTTGTCCAGAAGGTCGATGGTGCTCTTAAGTTTGGGGACATGTACCGTGATATAATCCGCTCTGCGATAGAGCTCATCCAGGGAAACGCTTTCAAAACCGGCCTTTTCAATCTGCTCGGGGGTAACGATGGGATCGTGAACCACGACCCGCATTCTCAAACCACGGGCGCGGTCGGCCACAATGGAACCAATCTTACCGAAACCGATGACACCCAGAATCTTGTTGTATATTTCCCGCCCCTGAAGCTTTTTTTTCTCCCACAAGCCGCTCTTCATGGTGGTTGTTCCCGCAGGAATGTTGCGTGACAGAGACAGCATCATGGCAATGGTGTGTTCGGCAGTTGTCACCACGTTACCGCCGGGTGTGTTCATCACGACAATGCCCCTTTTGGTGGCTGCCGGAATATCGACATTGTCCAGGCCGATCCCTGCCCGGCCAACGACCTTCAGCAGTTTAGCCCGGCGCAGCAGCGATTCGGTTACCTTTGTGGCGCTGCGGATGACCAGCGCATGGTATTGCCCGATAATCTCTTCCAGCTCCTCGGGAGGCAATCCCGTCTTGACGTCCACACTCAGACCATCCTCATCTTTGAACATCTGAATACCCACTTCACCAAGATTGTCGCTTACCAGCACTTTCATCGTTACCTCGTCATATCGATTGCCGTTTAAGGTCTCTTTCCCATGGCACCATACGACACAAAAAGACATGGGTGAATTCATCGACCGCTTTCATTTGGATTTTTTTCATGCTTATCGAAAAATTTTTCTGGGCATGATTGAAAAATTTTATTGCCGAACGCCGGGGCTTCATGGTCAGAATAACCTGGCCGTCCAGTTTTAAAAAGCCCGAAAACAGAGCCAGCAGGGCCTCAAAATCCCGCTCATGGTACAGGACTTCGGAACCAACGATGGTGTCGAACCGTTCTTCAAAACTTTGCGCATGCCAGTCCAGTTTTTCGATTTTTAGGGCATGGCATCCATTGACAGCCGCATTGGCCCGGGCAAATTCAAGCGCATTTTCGTCGTATTCGGTCATGGTGACCCGGTGCCCGATGGAAGCCGCCACGATGCTTGCCACCCCGAGTCCTGAGCCGACTTCCAGAATGGAACCACCCGTCTCCAACGGCATTCTGGCCAGGTGGTCAGCCAGGATCCACGACGCCTTCCAGATTCTGGCCCACAGCGGAAAATTTCGCTTCAGGTCATCGGCGTCAATAAAACGATCGATATTCAGGGGCACCCGGAAAGTGTATTTCCGGTTCTGGACGGTCATCTCACGGGCAACCGTATCATGTACCGATAAAAATTCTTCCAGGGTGTTCATTCAGACTCTGCCCGCAATCGTCCCATGGACTTTTCCCTTGGCAGCAGCACTGCCCGCTTGTTCGTGCTTCCTGGAGCGGAAGCCATGTTTACCCCAACACTACCGGATCGTCAATACCGGGCAGGGCGCGTTCAAAATAATATATTGTGCGTTGGACCCGAACAGGAGTTTTCCCACTTTGGACCTCCGCTTGACCCCAATAATGATTTGCTCGGCTTTTTTGTCTTCGGCAAACTTAACAATGTCCTCACCCGGTTCAAGTCCACGGACAGACATGTGGCCCTCGCAGGCAATATCCGCTTCCAGAAAAAAAGCCTCCGCACCGGAGAGCATATTTTCCGTTTGGACAAATTCCCGCCTTGGAACGTCCGGCCCCCCCTTCATGGAAGCAACCAGTACGATGGATGAACCAAATGCCTTGGCATGCCGGGCAGCCAGTTTGAGAACCTCCTGCGAAACCTTAGAATCGTCTAACCCCACAATGATCATTACACCCCTCCCTGATCGGAAATTTTTCGATGTCACAGTTATCCATGCAACCCAAGTGGTTGTAGATAACCCTATTTATCTATTAGAGAATGAAATACGTGTCAATTACAAAAAATCCCGCGGCACACAGTGCACACGGGATTTTTCAGCAAATATTGAGTTTGACTATTTTTTGTCTTCCTCTTTGACTTCCTCAAAATCCGCGTCGACAACATCCTCTTCGGGTGTACCCGCGCCGGCCGCTGAACCGTCGTCAGCACCTGCGGAACCACCCTCGGGCTGCCCCTGTTCCTGGGAAGCCTGCTGATACATGGCTTCAGCCAGCTTGTGCGATGCCTGGGTAAGGGCTTCGCTCAGGCGCTTGAGCTCCTCGGTGTCTTCACCTTCAACCGCTTTCTTCAACGGTTCGATGGCGGATTCAATATTCGTTTTAATCTCGGCATCAACCTTGTCACCCATTTCCTTCAGTGATTTTTCCGTCGAATAAATCAGTGCATCCGCCGAATTTCTCGCATCGACAAGTTCCCTTTTCTTCTTATCGTCATCGGCATGCAGTTCCGCATCTTTCACCAGTTTGTCGATTTCCGCCTGGGAGAGGCCGCTGGATGCGGTAATCTGGATAGACTGCTCTTTCCCGGTTGCCTGATCCTTTGCCGACACGTTGACGATGCCGTTGGCATCGATGTCGAACGTCACCTCGACCTGGGGAACGCCTCGGGGCGCCGGCGGGATGCCCACCAGTTCAAAACGGCCCAACGTTTTGTTCCCGCCTACCATCTCTCGTTCACCTTGAAGTACATGAATGGACACGGCGGGCTGGTTGTCGGCCGCAGTTGAGAATGTCTGGCTCTTTTTGGTCGGGATGGTGGTATTTTTTTCAATAAGGCGTGTCATGACGCCGCCAAGGGTTTCGATGCCGAGGGAAAGGGGCGTGACATCCAGCAGCAGTACATCCTTGACATCTCCCTTGAGAACACCGCCCTGTATAGCCGCCCCCAGGGCAACGACCTCATCCGGATTGACGCCCTTGTGCGGTTCTTTGCCAAATATATTTTTCACCCGGTTCTGCACGGCCGGCATGCGGGTCATGCCGCCCACCAGAATGACCTCGTCGATCTCGCTGGCCGGCAGGCCTGCATCCTTGAGGGCGGTAAGGCACGGCGTGTCGAGCTTGTCCAGCAGATCGGCAATCAGTGCTTCCAGTTTCGCCCGCGTAATCTTGACGTTCAAATGTTTGGGACCACTGGCATCCGCGGTGATGAATGGCAGGTTGACATCCGTTTCCATGGAGGTGGACAGTTCCATTTTGGCTTTTTCAGCCGCTTCCTTGAGCCGCTGCAGAGCCATTTTGTCTCCCCGGATATCGATACCCTGGTCTCTTTTGAACTCATCCGCCAGGAAATCGATCACGCGCAGGTCAAAATCTTCACCACCAAGGTGCGTGTCGCCATTGGTCGCCTTGACCTCGAACACCCCTTCGCCTATTTCAAGTATGGAAACATCGAAAGTTCCACCGCCCAAGTCGAAGACCGCGATCTTTTCCTCTTTCCTTTTGTCAAGCCCGTAAGCCAGGGATGCCGCCGTGGGTTCGTTGATGATCCTCAAAACATTCAAACCGGCAATCTTGCCGGCATCCTTGGTTGCCTGGCGCTGACTGTCGTTGAAATAGGCCGGTACCGTAACCACGGCATCGGTCACGGTTTCCCCCAGATACTCCTCGGCCGTCTTCTTTATATTTGCCAGTATATAGGAAGACACCTCTGCCGCGCTTGTAAGCTTGCCCCGCAGGTCGATGCGAACATCGCCGTTGTCGGCCTGCTGAATCTTATAAGGAAGAATTTTGAGGTCGCCTTGAACCTCGGGCGCGGAAAACTTGCGCCCTATCAAACGTTTAACACCGAATACCGTATTTTCCGGGTTGGTAATGGCCTGCCGTTTTGCAATCTGGCCCACGAGTCGTTCACCGTTTTCTGTTACTGCTACGCTGGAAGGTGTCGTCCGCCCGCCTTCCGGGTTGGTAATGACCTTGGCATCCCCCCCCTCCATAACGGCCACACAGGAGTTGGTGGTCCCGAGATCGATTCCGATTATCTTACCCATTTTTCTCTCCTCCTTGCACTATATATTCATGATTCATTTTTCTGGTCTGAGCCATCGGTCCCGCTGCCATCTCCGGGTCCCGCTGCAGCTTTGGAAACAACCACCATCGCAGGCCTGAGGAGCCTGTCATGGATCGTATATCCCTTTTGAAACTCTCTGATAACCGTATTTTCCGCGTATCCATCAGATGGTTCCTGAAGCACTGCCTGATGAACTGCGGGATCGAATTCCCGTTCCAGGGCCTCGATGGGTTTAACCTGGAACTTCTCAAATACTTTTAAAATTTCCTTCAAGGTCAGATCAACGCCTTTCAACAGCTGTCCATGCTCGCATTGCTCTGATGAAGATTCCACGGCCCGTTCGAGGTTGTCCACAACGCTTAGCAGGTCTTTTAAAAGCGCTTCATTGGCGTATTTCCTGAAATCGTCGACTTCCCGACGGGTTCGTTTTTTGTAATTTTCGAATTCTGCGGATACCCGCAGAAAACGATCATGGGACACCTTGGCTTCCGCTTCAGCCGCTTCTATCTTTATTTCAAGGTCCCCGTTCGCATCCCCGGAAGCTGTTTCCGCGGCATCCTCAACATTTTCCATGTCCTGATCCGGTTCTGCCGGTGGATCCGATTTGACGTCAACCTTCACTTTGCTGTTTTCTGACATTAAAAAAAAAATCTCCTGAACCGGACGATACGTCCGTTAACCATCGGACAAAATGCTGAGCACCGTTGAACCATGTCCGCTGGCGTTCCAGCCCGTTTGTTGTTGATAGAAAATAAGACGATATGGATCATTGTCAAGATAGCGGAAAGTAATTTTCATTGCAGGCAGGTAAGTGTAAAAACATAAATATTAGAAATGGTTGTGCACCCTCCTTCGTATTTTTTATCGACCTTGCGCCAATATATGATCGGAAACAATCCACGACACAGTCTGCACCACTTATCGCTGCTTCCTTCCGGACCTGACGAGGTTCGTGGCCGGCTGTTGCGTGGCGGCCGATCGGATTGACATGCAAGGCGTTCAGAAAAACCCTCGGAAGGGAATTCAGCCCCGCTTAAGCGGATTTCGGGTAAAGGGCACCGCTAGCTCCCCGCCTAGCACAACCAGACAGAAAAATAATCATCAAACGGATCGTTTCAAGGTGTATTTTTGAATTTGACTTCCTCTTGATTAACGGCTAGATTTGAAACCATTATGCCGGAAGAGAATATTCATATCAAGCCACATGCAATGTGCGCCGCAGTTGCCGACACGATTTACAGCCGGAGAATGCTTCAGCAAGGCGACCGCGTTCTGGTCGGTGTCTCCGGCGGAGCCGATTCCGTGGCCCTTCTGCACATTCTGTTGCAGCTCTCCGCGTCTCTGGGTCTCAACATCGGGGTTGCCCACCTGAACCATGCCCTGCGTGAAGAGGCCTCCGACCGTGATGCCGCATTCGTCACGTCGCTGGCACAACGACTCGGGTTGCCCTGCTACAGTGACATAAAGGATATCGACGTGCTTCGGCGGCAGACCGGCGAAGGCATTGAGGCGGCCGGCAGATGGGCCCGCTACGAATTTTACGATCGTACCGCCAAACAGAACGGCTATGGGAAAATAGCTCTCGGACATCACGCCGACGACAATGCCGAACTGGTCTTGATGAACCTGCTGCGCGGGAGTGGCCCCGGCGGAATATCCGGAATTCCACCGACCCGGGGCCTTTCGATTATCCGTCCGCTCATCGATGTCAGGCGCCGCGATATTCTGTCCTATTTATATGCATACGACCTGCCCTTCGTTGTCGATGCATCCAACCAAAATCCGCGTTTTCTCCGGAACAGGGTGAGAAACGAACTCATTCCAGAACTCAGCAAGACCTACAATCCCAAATTTTCGGAAGCGCTTGTCAGAATAGCCTCGATTTCAAGGGCTGAAGAGGAATGGCTCAAAAAAATGGTCGCCGACTTGCTGGCGGCGGCAAGCCTCGCGACGGGGAAACGCCGCTGGATTCTTTCGGTTGCCTACCTTTCCGGCCTGCATATCGCAGCTTTACGACGGGTTGTGCGCAGTGCCCTTGAGCACCTCGACGGTAATCTGAACGGCATTACCTTCCGGCATGTCGATGCCGTCATAGACATTGTTTTCAGGGAATCCGGGCCGAGCGAATGCCATCTTC
>JAFDAT010000128.1 GCA_019313725.1 Deltaproteobacteria bacterium | reverse complement strand
ACTCCGCAGACTGGCGGATGAGGTTATACCCGTCGATAATGATGTGAATCGCCATAAATTTTTATACTCTATATGTTAGAGAATCGCTATGGCATTACAATAAAAATTCTTGTTTCCTGCTTAGTTGTACGCGTCAGGGCATGAAAATTTGTTTAAACTATCTTTGCATAAATAATAGTTAGGTCAACAGTGCCAGGAGTCGGTCAAGATCATCGTCGCCATAGAATTCGATTTCCACCTTTCCCTTGCGGCCATGCCGCTTTATTTCAACCTTTGTGCCATAGTGGCGGGACAGTTCCTCGGCAATTCTGGACAGGTGAAGGTCGGTGGAGTTTACATCACGTTTCTTCGGGCTCGTTTTTCCTGTTTTAAGCTTTTTCACCAAGGCTTCCGTTTCCCGTACGGAAAGACTTTTTGAAGTTACAATTTCCCAGACGGCCTGTTGATGCGCTTTGTTGGGTGCACCCAAGAGCGCCCGGGCGTGCCCCATGCTCAAGGTGCCGTCAACCAGGCTGTGCTTTATCGTATCGGACAGGTTTCTGATTCTTAAAAAGTTGGCCACCGCCGACCGGCTTTTTCCCACCCGCCCAGCAGCCTCGTCCTGGGTCAGCCCGAACTCGGATATCAGGTGATGATATGCTTCCGCCTCTTCTACAGGGTTCAGGTTTTCGCGCTGGATATTTTCAACGATCGACATTTCGAGCGCCTGGGAGTCTGAAAGGCTTTTTACGACGCACGGAACTTCCCGGAGGCCGGCCATCCTGGCGGCCCGAAGTCGGCGTTCCCCTGCTACCAGTTCGTAGCCGTCTTCTATCTTTCTCAATAACAGGGGTTGAATCACCCCCTGTTCTTCAATGGAGCGTGATAGTGCTTCCAGTTCGGTTTCAGAAAAGTGCATTCTGGGCTGGTAGCGGTTCGGCTGGATCAGTGCAATATCACACTGAAAATATTCATTCGAAATTTGGTTGATGTCGTCTATATCCGGTATCAGTGCGCCCAGTCCCATGCCCAGGGCCTTCTTTTTCAGCTTTTTTCTTTTTTCTTTTGGCATCCCCTACCTTTCATTAGAAAAAGCTCATTTCACATACTTTGTTGTTTGCGGCCAAGCATGAAAATTTTTTGGATGTCGGGTATTTATAATTTCCTCTGCCAGGGAAGTGTAGCTCTTCGCTCCGATGGAAGCGGCATCATACGTCAAAATAGGCTTACCGAAACTGGGTGCCTCACCCAATCTCACATTCCTGGGAACCACTGTTTTGAAAACCAGGTGTTTAAAGTATTTTTTAGCATTTTCAGCGACCTGATATGACAAATTGGTTCGTTTATCAAACATTGTCAGCAAGATGCCGGCAATAGTAAGTCCGGGGTTCAAATTCCGCTTTATCCGCTTGACGGTTTGCAGGAGCTGGCTCAACCCCTCGAGGGCATAGAAGTCACATTGGAGTGGAATAATCAGTGCATCTGCGGCAGCCATGGCGTTGATCGTCAGAAGGCTCAATGAGGGGGGGCAGTCGACAATAATATACTCGAATGACCGATCAACGCGGCCGAGCAGTTTTTTCAGTGTTTTTTCCCGCTCCGGCTTGGACAACATTTCAATGTCGAACCCGATCAGTTCGACCCGTGATGGTATAACCTTGAGTGCGTCTATATCACTGTCTACAATCAGGTTTTCAACGGGTTCCTCGCCAATCAACCCATGATATAGTGTTTTTTCAATAGCATTTTTGTTGATCCCGAGGCCGGTTGTCGCATTGGCCTGGGGGTCGCAGTCCACCAACAGCGTTCTTTTCTTCGCAGTCGCCAGGGCAGCCGCCAGATTTACGGCGGTGGTCGTTTTACCGACACCACCTTTCTGGTTTGCGATACAGAAAATCTGATTCATAGACGTAGCGTCTATCACAAAAACAATACTTTGGAAAGAAAATAGACCCCGCTTCCGAGGCCGGTAATACATACCGGTTGATGGTATCGCCGTGCTGTATCAGGGGCCTCTTGCTGTTTCAACCGTGTTCTGATAGAAATTCAGCATGCGAGTCTGGAGCAAAACAGCGATAACCTGTTTGATGGTGCTGCTGATCAGCGGTATTTTACCGGGGAAAAGCCAAGGCATCACCTACAAAGAGGAAGAAGCGCTTTCCCGGGAATTTCTGGCCGTCGTAGCCAGCAGGTTTACCTTTATCAAGGACCCCATTATTGAAGCGTATGTCAACGAAATCGGACAGCGCATCCTTGAAAAAGTTCCGACCCAGCCGTTTCGCTATCATTTTTACGTTATTAAAGAAGATGTTTATAACGCGTTCGCAACGCCTGCCGGCCATATATTCATCAACAGCGGCCTTGTGGAGGCGGTTAAGAGTGAAGAGGAACTCGCCGGAATCATCGGTCATGAAATTGCCCATGTGGTCTGCCGCCACATTTCCCAGAATATCGATCGCTCTCCGAAAATCAGCTTGGCAACACTGGCTGGAATAGCGGCGGGAATTTTCCTCGGTGCGGCCGGTGCCGGAGACATCGGTAGTGCTGTTGTCATGGGCTCCATGGCAGCGGGCCAGTCGGCCATGCTGGCCTATAGCCGTGAGGATGAGCTCCAGGCCGACCAGCTGGGATTGATGTACCTGTATGATTCCGGCTACGGGGGGGCGGGCCTTTTGAATTCCCTGAAGACAATTCGCAGCAAGCAATGGTTCGGCACCGACCAGGTCCCGAGCTATTTAATGACCCACCCCGCATCCGAAGACCGTATGGCCAACATCGATTTATGGCTTGAAAACAACACTATTCCGGAACAGAAAAAATATCATCCGGATCTCGAAGCATTTCAGATGATGCAGGCTACCTTGACAGGCAAGTACGGGAATGAAAGCGGGGCGATTAAACGATTTGAGGCCCGGTTGAGGGTGGCCCCGGAAGACCCGATTGCCAACTACGGTTATGCACTGGTGCTGGCCAGAGTCGAAAAACGCAAAGAGGCCATAGCCCATCTCATGAAGGCCCTGGAAAAAAAGGCCCTGAATCCTTATATGCTGGGTGAACTCGGCAGGATATACTTTATGGATGGCAATTATGAAAAAGCCCTGCGTGTGCTCGAACCAGCCGTAACCCGGGGGCCGTCCGACCCGGATGCCATGTTTTTTCTGGCCCGTACCCATATGGAACTGGGCCAATTTGAAAAAGCCTCCGGCATATTAGAGGTTTTGACCGAAAAATACCCCGATTTTACCGATGTGTACTATTTCCTGGGCACCGCATACGGCCAACAGGGCAACATGGAAAAAGCCCACTATTATCTCGGTGTATTTTATGCGCGCAGGGGTAAGTTAAAAAGCGCGGCTTTTCATCTGACCCGGGCGCAGGAGACTGCCACGGACCCAAAACGAAAAGCGGAGATAGAGAGGCTGCTGGAAAATATCAACCAACGTATTGCCCACGCTTCCAAGCGAACGCCATAATCATTTAAAATTTGGACGATACAGGCTAACAGGAAGGAAAGGGCGAATAACCAATAACGAATGCTCAATGTCCAGTTAAGAAAAACAGCATATTGCATTCGGAATTCGGCACACGGCTTGGCAGGGATAAATCCCTGCACTACAAAGCAGTCGGCTGTATGCCTTGTAGTTCAGGGCTTCAGCCCTGCTGAAACTTGATGATTGGACGTTCGATGTTCATCTTTTTCGATTTCGATAGCGATCCCGATTTCGATTTGGATGATACCCCCGCGGCTTACCGAGACGTTAAATCAACTGCGATCAAAATGGGAAAACTGCATGGTAAACGTACCGCGGCCCTGGGTGGCCGAGCGCAGTGATGTGGCGTAGCCGAACATCCGGGCCAGGGGAACCACCGCTCTGATGACCTGGGCATCCATCTGGGGTTCCAGGGATTCGATTTTTCCGCCGCGGGAATTCAGATCGCCGATCACCTCACCCATGAACGCCTCAGTTATAAATACCTCTACATCCATGATCGGGTCCAGCAGAAATGGACCACCGGTGGAAAGTGCCTCTTTGCAGGCCATTGAAGCGCTGACCTTATAGGCCAGGTCCGAACCGAGGGACTCCCGGAACGACCCTCCCGTCAACACGGTTTCAACATCGACAACCGGGTATCCCATGGCCATGCCGCTTTCGAGGGATTCGACAACACCCTGTTCAATCGCCGGAATGAAATTTTCGGGGATCTTGGTTTCGTCGACATTGCTCACAAAAAGGTTGCCCTCGCCCCGGGGTCTAGGCCGGAGGGTGAGATGGACTTCACCGAAGTGGCGTTGACCGGCAACTTCCTTGTCAAAAATTGCCCCGGCAGCGGCTTCCTTCTTGATAGTTTCCCTGTAAACCACCTGCGGTTTGCCGACATTCACGCTTGTCTTGAACTCTCGCAGCATGCGGCTGATAATGATTTCCAGGTGGAGTTCCCCCATGCCGGATAAAATGGTCTGCCCGGTATCCTCGTCAACCTTGACTCTCAGCGTGGGGTCCTCAAGCATGAACTTATCAAGGACTTCATCCAGTTTTTCCTGATCAGCGTGGGACTTGGGTTCAATGGCCACCGAGATGACCGGTTCGTAAAATTCAATCTTTTCAAGTAGAACGGGAACTTTCTTCGAGCAGAGCGTTTCACCCGTGGTGGAATGTTTCAAACCGACAACACCCACAAGACTGCCCGCCCCGGCAGCATCGACGCGTTCCCGCTTGTTGGCGTGCATGCGTAAAATCCTAGACAGCTTTTCGGTGCTTTTGCGGCCGGGGTTGTAGACTTCCCCCCCGGCATGTACCTTTCCGCTGTAGATTCGGATAAACGACATCTTGCGCCCTTCCATCATGGCTACTTTGAAAATGATAGCCGTCAGCGGTTCACTGTCGCGGGCCGCAAACTGCAGGGTTTCTCCGGATTCGGGGTCCAGGCCCTTAATCGGGGGGATATCCACAGGACTCGGCAGATAGGCGACGATGGCGTCAATAAGCGGCTGGACGCCCTTGTTTTTCAATGCGGACCCGCACAGTACGGGAACCAGCTTCAGGTCGATGGTGGCGCGCCGGATGGCTTCCCTGATATCGGATTCACCGATCGGTTCTTCCGACAGATACGCCTCCATGATTCCGTCATCGACGTCGGCCAGTATTTCCACCAGTTTTTCCCTGTATTCCCCTGCCAGTTCTTCCAGACTCTGCGGAATGGGCTGCAGTTCAAAAGCCTCACCGAGCGTATCTTCATCCCAGACAATCTGCTGCATACCCACAAGGTCGATGATCCCGCTAAAGGTATCTTCGGACCCGACCGGCAGCTGTAAAATAAGCGGGCTTGCGCCCAGGCGGGTTTTCATCATGTCGACGGCATTAAGGAAATCGGCACCAATCCTGTCCAGCTTGTTAACAAAAGCGATTTTGGGCACCTTATATTTATCGGCCTGGCGCCAGACGGTTTCAGACTGGGGTTCCACGCCGCCCACGGCACAGAAAACGCCGACAGCACCATCCAGAACCCTTAGTGAACGTTCCACCTCGATGGTGAAATCCACATGCCCGGGGGTATCGATAATATCGATTTCATGACCTTTCCAATGACAGGCGGTAACGGCAGAAGTGATGGTAATGCCGCGTTCCTGTTCATCGGGCATCCAGTCCATAATGGCCTCGCCATCGTGGACTTCCCCCATTTTATGAGACCGGCCCGTATAGTAGAGGATGCGTTCCGTGACGGTTGTTTTGCCGGCATCGATATGGGCAATGATACCGATGTTGCGAATATTTTTTATTTTAGTTTTTTTACTCATCTAATTAGCAGTATGTTGGCTTTGAAGGGAAATCGAAGGTCGACATGCCCTGCAAGGGTTGTTTCTTCATGTCCATCGATCAGGATTTTGACTGCATCGACATCGGCAATGTTTAACACGATGGAATTTACGAGCGAATAAATCGTCATCAGCTCCGATTGGGCACCACCGGGATGATTCTCCTTGATTTCTTTCGATAAATCTACATAGGCGGTACCATTTTCCAGTATGTAAAATGCCTTCAGTGCGGTGCCCTGCGGTATGGTACGCATGAATGCATTCCGGGGCCCGTCGATCAAGGCCTCCACGATGATGGCACCCATGGCAGTCGCTTCGGCCGGCCTCGAGACGCGCTTGTCTTCGGCCGTCAGGTACGCGTTCTCCCGATCGGCAAAGTAAAGGTGAATAACGACCTTGTCACCCCGGGCCGGCTGAACACCGGCAACCTTTACCTCGGTTTCGTACGGGGGCGGCTGTTCCTCGCAGGCAGTCACACAAAATAAAATGATAAAGCACAAAACGACAAAAACAAATGCATTCATTAGAAACAGGCAATTAATTTTTTGGACGTTATCAATGCCCATAAGTCTCCTTAGGAAACATGAACCGGTGTTTTTCATTGTTTCTAATGTCATTGAAACTTTGGATTTTTATGTCAATATGTGGCAGTTGTCAAGCTGGGTTCCCCAAAAAAGGCATTATCTCGGCGGGGTCTAAAGGGCGGTTGTCATCCTTTTCAATGCTTTTTCCAGTGTCGGACGCGGGCACCCGAAGTTCAGTCTTAAAAAGCCGGGGCCGCCAAAATCCTTTCCATTCGAAAGACCAACACCGACGTTTTCAAAAAAGGCCGCCGGTGAATCCATTGCCAGGGAGCGAGCGTCGATCCAGGCCAGGTAGGTGGCTTCCACATGGTTCACTTTGAGTCCGGCGGTTTCACGGATAACTTTTTCCACCAGTGCCCTGTTGCCGACAAGATAATCGATGAGTGCTTCCAGCCATGCATGGCCGTCTCTGTAGGCAGCCATGGCGGCTTCGTACCCGAACAGGTTGACATCCGGTGTGATGCCATACATGCTGCGTCTGAAACGGGAACGCAATTCAGGGTTTGGAATAACGGCAAAAGAACAGCCGAGCCCGGGGATATTGAAGGTTTTGCTAGGTGCCATCAGGGTGATGGTTCTGTCCGCGATTTCAGGCGACAGGGATGCAATGGGTATGTGTTTTTTATCCTTGTCGAGCAGCAGGTCGCAGTGGATTTCATCGGAGCAGATCACGACGTCATGCTGTTCGCAAACAGCGGCAATATCGGTCAGTTCCCGTCGATTGAAAATTCTTCCTGTCGGATTATGGGGGTTGCAGAGCAAAAAAAGCGATGTGCGATCCGTGAAGGCATGTTCAAGCCTGTCGATATCAAGGCACCATTCATCCTTTTCCCCTTGCACGAGCGGTACGCGGGACAGTGTCCTCCCGGAGAGCCCGGGTGCCGTCAGGAAAGGCGGATATATGGGTGTCAGGGTCATGACCTCATCCCCGGTTTTACCCATGGACCGGCAGGTGAGGTTCAGCCCGCTGACCAACCCCGGAAGCCAGATAATGGACGAGGGCTGGAATTCCCAGGCGTATTTGTCCTGTAGCCTTGCCACAACCAGTTCCACGAGATCACCAGGAGGAACGGTATAGCCGAAGACACCGTGAGCAACCCTTGCATGCAGTGCATCAATCACCGCAGGCGGCGCTTTAAAATCCATGTCAGCAACCCAGAGCGGAATGATGTCCCGGTCACGGTACAGTTCCCACTTGAGGCTGGCCGTCGCGCTTCTGTCTATGGGGATGTCGAATTCAGTCATATTGAAAAATTCTCATACACTGTCGAGCACAATGATAGCACGAAATCCAAGATTATATTAGGATATCATAGCTGTCCTCTAAAATAAATATATGATGTTTTTTAAGATAATTATTGAAACTTTCAGAAAGAAATATTATATCAGGCGGTAATTTTTTATAGGGAGAAGAGAATGCATAAGATACAGCTCGTGGTACTATCTGTGGTTGTGATGATGGCTGTCGGTATTGGCTGGGTTGTGGCGGATGAGGCCGACGATACATTGTGTATTCCCATGGGGACACTGATCCTTGAAGCGCCTGATGCTGTGGAGGCCCAGCGTGCGGAGGTGGAGTTCCCGCATTCCGCCCATTTCGATTTCAACTGCAAGACGTGCCACCACACCTGGGACGGTGAATCACCGATCCTGTCCTGCTCCACGTCCGAATGTCACGATCTTACCGAGGTCCCCAAAGAAGGTTTTGAAGCCGGAGACGCCGTCAGGTACTACAAATCGGCTTATCACAGCGCCTGTATCGGGTGCCACAAGGAGATCAAAACCCGCAACAAAGCGCTTGAAAATTCCATGGCTTCCTTGAAAACCGACCTGCAGCGCACGGGTC
Source organism: Deltaproteobacteria bacterium (assembly GCA_019313725.1). Classification (GTDB taxonomy): domain Bacteria; phylum Desulfobacterota; class Desulfobacteria; order Desulfobacterales; family B30-G6; genus JAJDNW01. The sequence continues at coordinate 294 of JAFDAT010000128.1, read as the reverse complement.
CCACCGGCTGCACCGGGTGCCACCCAAAAGATTGATAAAAGATTGAGGGCAGAATCCTTCAGGATTTTGCCCTCAATCTTTTATGGTGATGCCCTTACGGAAGACTTCAAAGGCGATGGCGAGCGTTTTTTTGAGATAGTCCTTGCTGCCGTCTATAATTTTTTTACTGGATTCCCAGAGCACGACACCGGAAAAGAGTGACCAGAATATGTCGGCCAGAGCCACCGGGTGTCTGTCGATAATCATGCCCTTTCGAATACCATCTTCGAATATCCCCGCAATCGTGGTGATGGA
>JAFDAT010000506.1 GCA_019313725.1 Deltaproteobacteria bacterium | reverse complement strand
TGCCAACATCGCCGTGGGCCAATCCTCCATCATTGCCGACCGGGTTGGTTTGAAACTGTTCGACTATCATGTCACCGAGTCGGGTTTCGGTGCCGACATCGGCTTCGAAAAATTCTGGAACGTCAAATCCCGCTTCAGCGGATTAAAACCTAACGTGTCGGTTCTGACCACCACCATCCGGGCCCTGAAAAGCCACGGCGGCGGACCCAAAGTGACTCCGGGTATCGCTATGCCCGAAGAGTACACCCAGGAGAATGTCGGCATGGTTGAAAAAGGCTGCGTAAACATGGTGCATCACATCAACACCATCCGCAAAGCCGGCATCAACCCGGTGGTCTGCATCAACCGGTTCTACACCGATACGGATGAGGAATGCGTAGCGGTCCGCAAGGCTGCCGAAGCGGCCGGCGCCCGTTGTGCCGAGTCCAAACACTGGGAAAAGGGCGGCGAAGGCGCACTGGAATTCGCCGATGCCGTTGTCGACGCCTGCAATGAGGAAAATGATTTTAAATTCCTGTACCCTCTGGAGATGAAGCTTCGCGACCGCGTTGAGACCATTGCCAAGGAAGTCTACGCCACGCTCAAGGGTGCGCCCAAGGGTTGGACCCTACCGATCCGCGATATTCTGATCTACTCGGGTGCCAAGTTTCTGTGTCCCTGTGCAGGTACCATCAGCCTGATGCCGGGAACCGGATCCAACCCGGCCTTCAGAAGGATCGATGTCGATACGGAAAACGGCCAGGTCTCCGGACTGTTCTAAATTTGAATTCAGCGCTGCTTGCCGAAACGAAGTGAAGATCTCGGCTTATCAGAGCAGCGAAAATAAATTCAAATTTAAAAAAAACAGGATGCCACAGCCTCTAAGGGGCTGTGGCATCCTTTATTGGTTATTATCTCTTTTGGAGGATTTTGTTCAGAGCTGAGCGCTAAAATCCTACACAAACATGATGCGATTTTTGCTGGTAAACCCCTACTATCCCATCTCGGAAACGCCTTCCCCACCCTTGGGCCTTGCCTTTCTCGCCGGCGCCCTTGAAGCGGCCGGCATCGAAGTGGAAATTCTCGATCTGGTCGTGTTCCCCTATTCCAGGGAAAATCTTGAGCAGGTGCTGAACCGTTTTGATCCCCATTTTGTCGGGTTTACCGCCGTCACCATGAACATCGAAAATGCGTTGGTGGTGCTCAGGGATGTAAAGGCGGTTTCACCCGGCATCCTGACCGTCATGGGGGGGCCGCACGTCACCTTCTGTGCCGAGCTAACCATGCAGGCGGTAAGCGAAATTGACTTCGTGATTCTCGGTGAAGGCGAGATTCGTGAATCTCGGTGAAGGCGAGGAAACCATCGTCGAACTGGCCGAGGCATGGCGGAATCCTGAAGAATGGGCGAACATCAGGGGGCTTGTATACCGGGATGGGGACCAGGTCACATCCACCGGGGAGAGACCGTTCATAGAAAATATCGACGCACTGCCCCTGCCGGCCCGCCATCTTATCCCGTTAGGGCGCTACCGGGCCCTGGGGCTGCCCATCAGCATGACCACCAGCCGGGGCTGTCCTTTCCGATGCATTTTCTGCGTCGGCCGGAAAATGGTGGGCGCCAGGGTAAGATACCGCAACCCCCTGAAGGTGGTTGACGAACTGGCCTATCTCAGTACTCTCGACTTTAACCAGATTAATATTGCCGACGATCTCTTCACCGCAGCCCGGAAGCACTGCCTGGCCGTGTGTGATGAAATTATCGCCCGCGGGCTCCGGATCCGCTGGACCTCCTTTGCCAGAGTGGACACAGTATCACTCGAAGTGCTGCAGCGGATGAAGGCGGCCGGATGCACGGCCGTCAGCTTTGGGGTTGAAACGGGTAATCCTGAAATGCTCAAAAGGATTAAAAAGGGCATCACCCTGGAGCAGGTGGTGCAGGCGGTGCAGATGTGTAAGGATGCCAATATCACCCCGCATGCTTCGTTCATCCTCGGTCTTCCCGGGGAAACGCGTGAAACCATTGATGAAACGGTTGCCTTCGGTGAAAAGCTGAAATCCATGGGGGTCTTGCACGGGTTTCATCTCCTGGCGCCCTTCCCGGGCACGGAGGTGCGGGAAAACTGCCAGGCCTATGACCTTCGGATTGAAAGCCACAACTGGAACGATTACCACGCCAACCGGGCGATCGTGAGCACCCGGGGAGCCAGCCGGGAGATGCTGGATGAGGTCGTTCTGGCCTGGGAGGCAAATTTCGACATCTGGCTGGACAGAATCAAGAAAAGAAGGGCCAGTGGCGAAGCCGATGAAGAAGAGGCCTGGCCGCTGACCAACCTGGAGCACACGGTGCTGATATATGATTTGATGATGAAAGAGGTGATCGAAAACCTGGATCCTATCCCGGCGGAAACGCCGGCCGACGCCACAGGTGATTTGACCGGCAATGCGACCGGCCTGGCCCTGGAGCGCCTGGTGGACCGTGTCGATAATTCCGTGGAGCAGCCCGCGGATGAAATCCTGCGGACATTGAACCATGCCACGCAGCGAGGATATCTGCGGCTGACGCAAAAGAACGGTTACAGCCATTGGGCATGGAACGATTATCTTTAAAATTGCGGCTCGACTTGAGTCGGCACTGTATCGAAACCGAAATCAAGCGGCTGCACAATAGAAGTGTGTCCCAATACTTCAATTCCAAAAAAGATAAACATCAGCTTGAAACCAGAATCGAAGTGATGAAAAATGCTTTGGAAAGTTTTGACTTTCCTTATTTGAGATCTCGTTACCCGATACTTTCAGGCGGTCACGGGGAGAATGTTTTTCTTGTGGCCGATCCAAATGGCGACACATGTATCATTACCCCGGAGGAGGTCATCCGGTTGTGAAAATTTTAGTTTTTCAACAGAGCAACAGCGGCGAGAGCAAAATAGCCGGGATCAGAAAATTCGGCAAAGACCGCTTCGACCTGCACATGGTTTCCATCGATGTGCCGCTGCCGCTGGTCATCGATGACGCCCGGGAATTACTGCCCGATGATATCGATGCAGACCTGGTGCTGGACTTCCTTAAACATCCGGACCTTTCCTATGACCTGGCCCAGCTGTGCCGGGAAAAAGGTATTCCGGTGGTGGCTTCCGGAAAAAAGATGAAAATAGAGGGCGTGGCCACCCCCCCCACCTGATGCGGGCTTCCCCGGCAGGATTGTCTGGGGGAATACGGCGACCGGTTCGGTGCTCCGGAATTGGATGTCGACGTCGTGAACGGGAAAATTGCATCTGTAACGGTCGTGCGCGGAGCTCCCTGCGGCGCCACCTGGGAGGCAGTCAAAAAAGTTATCGGCCTTTCCGTTGAAAAGGCGCCCATACGCATCGGCCTGGAGGTACAGTTTTTCTGCAGTGCCGACCCTGCCGGATGGGATCCCATTTTCGGCAAAAGCCCGGTGCACTTTGCCGGCAATGTCCACTGCCAGGCTCTGGAAAAAGCGCTAAAACAACATTCTTAAATTAATGGTTTGGCAGGGATAAATCCCTGTACTACGAAGCCAGCGGCAAATGGCCATGTAGCTCAGGGCTTCAGCCCTGTTGGTATTTTTATTGGATATTCATTCCAATTCATAGCATCAACATATCCACCAGGTCTTCCCGCGAAAAACTCTTGAGCAAACCCGGATCATCCTCTTTGACGATACTATCCATTAGATTTTTCTTTTTTT
>JAFDAT010000505.1 GCA_019313725.1 Deltaproteobacteria bacterium | reverse complement strand
CAGCATACCGAAGCGCTCGTCTCTGGTCTGGCCATGGTAAAACCGGAAGTAAATCTGCTGGGCGATACCCGCCAGCCGAAATAAACCGAAACACAGATAAAAATCAAAGGACGACAGCGTCTGCCCGGTCTTGGACAGATAGCGCTCCACCAATTGTTCCCGGTTGAGCATCCCCGGGGAAACCGTGGGCAGCGTCCGGATCATCCGGACTTCTTCCGAATCTTCGCTGGTCACCCAGTAAGCAAGGGAAGCGCCCAGATCCATCAAGGGATCTCCGATGGTCGCCATCTCCCAGTCGAGCACACCTATAATTTTGGATAGATTATCCGGAGCCAGCACGACGTTGTCGAATTTATAATCATTATGGATCACGCATGCCGCAGGTGAATCGCCCGGCATATGGGCGTGGAGCCATTGCATCACCTCTTCAAAATCCGGCGCATCGTCGGTGTACGCGTCCCGGTAGCGTGCCGTCCATCCTTCGACCTGCCGGCGAACGTACCCGTCCGGCTTGCCAAAGTCCCCCAGACCAATTTTCTTATAATCGAGCCCGTGCAGCGTTACCAGTACATCCACCCAGTTCTCGCACAGGCCGGCAGCCTCTTCCTCGGACAGGTGCAGTCCCCTGGGAAAATTTCTTCTCAAAATAACGCCCCGGAACCGCTCCATGATATAAAACGTACTCCCGATGACCTCCGGGTCGTCGCAATAGAGCACCGGCTCCGGCACATAGGGGAATACCGGTTTCAACGATCTTAAAATGCGGTACTCACGGGACATGTCGTGGGCGGTTTTGGCTTTCTTTCCGAAGGGCGGCCGCCGCATAACCAGCTCGTGGTCCCCGATCTTCAGCCTGTAGGTCAAATTGGAAAACCCGCTGGGGAACTGCTTCACCGACAAGGCACCGTCCAATCCCGGGATGTTGTCCTTGATAAACGTTTCCATCCTGCCGACATCAAACGCCTCCCCTTCCCGCACCTCGGCGGATTTGTCCTCGTGCCCCATAATTCCTCCTTAACCTTCGGGCTGTATAAACCGCTTGACCAGGCTTAAAATAAAATCAGCATAGGCGTCGACGGATATATTGCGGCGGGAATATTTCCACCGCTTCAGATACCAGTCCTGTACCATGGCCTTGATAACGGAAGCGGTAAGGGTAGACGACTCCAGCTGAAAAACCCCTTCTTGCTCCCCCTGGTCCAAAATGTCGCAAAACAATTGCTCCGTGTACAGCTCGCTCGCAATGGCCCGTTTATGTTCTTCCTTTCGAAAATGCCGCGTCTCCATGTAGGAAAAAAAGAACCAGTCCTGCATCACCTCGCTAAGGTACAAGTGGACCCGAATGGCATTGTCCAGCTTGTCCGGCACTGCGTCCGTTTTCTTAACGTATTCGGTCAGCACTTTGAACGCGATGGATCGCCCCTGTTCCTGAATAATCTCCAGCAGTTCTTCCTTGCTTGAAAAATAGGAGTAGAGCGCCCCCATGCTGAGCCCGGTCTCCCGGCACAGATCCCGAAGACTCATGGCCTGGAACCCCTTTTCATTGCTCAATTTAAGCGTGGCTTCGAATATGGTGGCCAGGTTCCTGATGCCGACAGCTTCTTTTTTGATCTTAATGGTTTTTCTGTTTCCATGGAAAATATCGCGGCAGATATCTTCCATGGAAATCATCACCTGCTGCCGGAAACGATCATATGTCAGGGGTTGCGACATGGGTTGTCCTTCGAAAAAATAATGCTCCTCCAGCATAGCTGGAGGCATCAGCCCCTCAAAGGGGCTGAAAAACAAATGTCCAATTTCCAGTACCCAATTTCCAATGTCCAAGGAAGGTATCCTGCCATTTTGATAAGTTCAAAACCCGTAGCGGAATGCACTTCCTTACTTGGACATTGGGCATTCCTTGTTGGATATTGGATATTCGGTCCTAAATGTTTAACGCCTTGCGGTATCCCCCCTCCTGATGGGCCCGCAGCATTTTTTTGGCCACCGACATTTTGTGAACCTCGTCGGCACCGTCATAAATACGGGCGCCTCGTTCGTGGCGGTAAAAGTAGGCCAAAATCGTATCATCAGTCATCCCCAGGCCGCCGTGTACCTGCAGGGCCCGATCGATCACTTTCTGCATGGTGTTGGCCACCACGAACTTGATAAAGGAGATATCATACCGGGCGGCTTTGGCCCCAAATTTCTCGATTTTCCAAGCCGCGTGAAGGGTCATGAGCCTGGCCGCCTGAATCTCCGCGGCCGACTCCGCGATCCAGGCCCGTATAATCTGCCGGGTGCCCAGAGTGCGGCCATCCGGCAGGATCTTACGCTCGTTGGCCCGTTTACACATCAGGTCAAAAGAGCGGTTGCAGATACCGAGCCAGCGCATGCAG
>JAFDAT010000504.1 GCA_019313725.1 Deltaproteobacteria bacterium | reverse complement strand
ATAAGCCCGCATGGGATGCAACTCCACGTTGCAGTGTCCTTTGTCGGCAATTTCATCCGGCCGGATATACTTTTCCGCCAGTTTGATCATACCCCAGGCCGAGTCATTGGAAATGACGCACACCACCGGTATGCCCAGTTTGGCCATGGTGTCCATCTCCATGGCATAAAAACCGAAACTGCCGTCGCCGGAATACCACAATACGGGTTTACGGTTGGCGGCCCACGCGCCTACGGCCAGAGCGGGACCCGTGCCGATGGTGCCGTTGGGTCCGGTTGAATGGATCTGGCCCGGGCGGGAAGCCGTGGCCGCCATACCCATCCAGATCGAAGCTTCACCGCCGTCGCAGATCACAGTCCAGTCCCTGGCTTCCTCTTCCAGGAACCGGGCCACCTCACCGGCACAGCGCCCGGGGTGGATGGGAACGCCTTTTGCGCGGTAGTCATCGCCAAGGTCTGCCGTGCCGCCTTTTCCAGGCGGACCTGTCCAGGGAACATCGGCGGGTGTTGGCTGCAGTTTTTTAACCGCATCCAGCAGTTGACCTGCCACAGGTCCGGCACCGCCGACAATGCCGATATCAGCCCGCAGGTTAAATCCGATCTGGTGCATGTCCGTGTGTACCTGGATGACCTTGGCATCCCCAGGTATGAATTTGCCCATGCCCAGTCGAAAATCGAACCGGCATCCCAATGAAAGCACCACGTCCGCACCCCACAGGGCGTTGTTTTTCAACAGCGGGTTCTCGTATTCGCTGCCGAACAGCCCCCGGCAGGTTGGGCCGGTCACACCCACCGGCATTTTCAAATAATCCGAGAGGGCCTTCACCGAGGCGGCATCGTCTCCGATCGAAAAACGGGCCCCGTCGTCGATAACCATGGCCGGCCGTTGGGCATTGGCCAGAAGTGTTGCGGCTGATGCAACCATGGCGGGGTCGCCATAGGGGATCGCGTCCGTGCGGTAATTTACCGGGAAAGGTGTCTGATTCTCCTCCACCTGCAAAAACAAAAGGTCCGTGGGTATCTCCAGGTAGACCGGCCCCGGCTTCGAGTCCAGCGCCTGGCGGTAGGCCATGGACACATATTCCGGGATGCGGTCCGTGCGGGTGATTTTACGGGCCCACTTGGAGCAGGATTCCATCAGGCTCAGCGTTGACATATCCTGCAGATCTCCGGTGTCCCGCATGTTCATGGCCACTGCTCCACCGATCTGCAGCAGCGGGATACCCATGGAAGACGCTTCCATCATACCGGCGGGTGTATTGCCCACGCCCGGCCCAGCGGTGGTGATCACCACCGCAGCTTTTCCGGAGGCGCGCGTATAGCCGATGGCGGCATACACTGCCGCGGCCTCGTGGCGAATGTCGATAATTTCGATACCCGCGTTGCGCAAGCCGTAAAAAATGGGCATGATGTGCCCGCCGCACAGTACAAACGCTTTTTCCACACCCTCATTGGCCAGGGCCTTTCCCACCAGAGCGCCACCGTCTATCATCGTCATGTTTGCTACCCTCCTAAAAATTGCGATTTTTTATATTCCGGACCCGGATAACCATAAAACCCTTTTCCGGTTTTCACACCCAGTTCACCTTTCTCAATATACAAATTCAGGAAATCGGTGGCAATTTTTGTCATTTCAATTACCGTACCGGTGTTGCCCATCATGGTATCAATCTGTTCGGCGCGCTCCAAAAGGTTTTGCTGGACGACATCCAGACCGATGGCATCCATGGTGCCGAAAGGACCGCACTCCGGGTTGTGAGTCATCATCCAGGATTTGTCCACGTCCCGGGGATCCGCGTAACCTTCGGCAGCCAGGGTCAGGGCGGATGCAAGCACGGTATTGACCATGGGGATGCTCAGGGTGGTGTCCTCTTTCCGGTTTGCCAGGAACCCCGGGCTTTGAAATTCCGGTTCCGGGTATGCATAGAATCCTCTGCCGGTTTTCATACCCAGATCGTTCCTGTCGAGATAGGGTTGCAGGTAAGCTGCGAGCGCCGCTATAATTTCGGGGCTGCTGGGGGATTTTTCCCGGTTGACACTTTCCGCCAGTACGTCCTTCACCAGGTTCAGGCCGACACCGTCCAGCATGCCGAAAGGGCCGATGGTGTCGTTCTGATTCAGCATCCAGGACCGGTCGATTTCCTTGAAATCAGCACCGGCTAAAGCTGCCAGCGCCTGGGCGGTCCCCAGGAGTGCACCAAACATGGTGTTGTGCAGATATCCCTCGCGTTCTTTTTTGAGCTCGACATATGTCTGCCCCTGGCTTTGAACAAAGCGTCGGATGATGTCCATGGTCCGGGGCGACGTCCGCGGCCCGGGTACAATATCGACCAGGGGTGTCGGCTGGTGAAAATGCATGGCGGCAAACTTATCCCCACGTTT
>JAFDAT010000503.1 GCA_019313725.1 Deltaproteobacteria bacterium | reverse complement strand
CCATGCCCGCCTGATCACCCTGGTGTGGTTGCGTGCCCACCAGAAAATGGCCTCGGGTGTTTCCAGCCCGGCCGAGTGGTTTGACTTCAAGTCACTACCCAGTCAGCTGATCCAGATGGGGACCAAGGCTGTATTTTGATTTAAGGAGTATTAAAAATGAAACGACTCATCCAGTTTGTAAAAACATCTCTGCTCGGCGGGTTATTGGTTCTGCTGCCGCTGATGCTGTTTATTCTTTTGGTCGACGAATTGCTTGGACTGGTGGTCGCACTGGCCACACCCATAGCCGACCTGTTTCCCAAGGGAATGTTTGATAACATTGAAACACCGGTATTGATAGCTGTGTTGCTGATATTGATGGTGTCCTTCTTTTTCGGGCTTGCCATGCGCATGGTCTATTTAAGGCGCCTGGGTCTTTGGATTGAACGTACGCTGCTTGAAAGACTGCCCATCTACACTGCGGTAAAACGTTTATCTCAGGGATTGCTGGGGGGCGAAGGCGAAAAAGTTTTCCGACCGGCTGTTATGACGTCCGGTGCGGGTGAACGTGAAATCGTTTATTTGGTAGAAGAACATACAGATGGTGAAGCTACCGTGCTGGTGCCCTGGGCGCCGGCATCTTTTGCCGGGCCGGTAAAAATAGTTCAACGGTCCCGTCTTGAAATGCTGGATGCAAACCTGGGCGAAACGTCCAGAGCTTTGAGCCATTGGGGTGTGGGCGTCGGTAAATTGTTAGGGAAGTCCCCAATGGATACATCAACATCAAGGTAGGAACAGGAGCTATAACGTGAGCGACACGGCAAACACAATGGATCGGCCGGCTGCAGGCTGGCGTCTGAAATTGGGTGTCGTCCTATTTTCAGTCAGCATCATTATGCCGGTCATCGGTGTACCCTTGGCAACAACACTTGGCCTCTCTGCGGCTGTGACCACATCCATATCCGGCGGGTTGCTGGTGGCGGCAGAGATTATGGGTCTGGTTGCGGTTGCGGTAATGGGGAAAAGTGGGTATCTATACATCAAAAAACGCTTTTTCGGTTTTCTGAAGGCGTCTGGCCCCCCGGATGAAGTGAGCTCCCGCCGTTACACCATCGGACTTGCTATGTTTTGCACAGCCCTTTTGTTCGGCTGGGTATCGATATATATCGGCAAATGGATTCCCGGTTTTACGACGAATCCTCTTCCTTACGCTATTGGGGGGGATATTCTTTTACTGTCAAGCCTTTTTGTGCTCGGCGGTAATTTTTGGGATAAGGTCAGATCCCTGTTCGTGCACAGTGCTAAAGTGCAGTTCGATGGTCAATAATGAAAGGCGCTCTGATGTAAGATTCCCTGAAAACCAAACACCCGGATCCTTGACACCCTCGGACCCTCCTGCAAGCAGTTGAAAACTCAGATGTTAAGATCTTTGGCGGTACGGGTTGACCCACCAGTATTCATCCTTATTATCCTTTTCAGTATCACAATATTTTGGTTCGAGGCTAATGTTGTCACATGAATTCTGCCCTCCTCATTAGATTTTCTAAAAAAAATGGATATCTTTTTCCTATACTGCTGCTTATGGGAATAATGATAACCGCATGTCCCGCAGAAGCCAATAATCTGCTGAAAAGTCAACCCATCCTTGAACTTCCGGAATTCAAGGAAGGTGCGCCCATCCTCGCGGACCTGTTGCCAAGGGTGATCGGTTTGTCCGAACGTCGGGTTGATCTGGAAAAAATGCTTATGGCGCTGCCGGACATGGCAAATGTGCAAGCAAGCTTCATCCGCATACAAAAACAGATCCAATCCAATGAGAAACATTTAGAGCAGTTAAAGACCTTGAGGATTTCAGCCAAAAGACAGTTGGCCGGAATCAATGCCGACCTGAAAAACGAGGCTGCAGAATTCAAAAAGGCCATCAAGCAACTGACGGACACGTTTGCGGAACTTGAAACCTATAGACAGTTCTGGACCCATGAGAAACGGCAATGGGAATCCTGGCAATCGTATCTGCCGGAACATGACCGTCAACGATTAGGGCTCGATCCCTTGTTTGCCGCCGCCCGTGAAAACTATGACAGCGCCCTGGACATGATAGCCGAAGCACGTGAACAATTCTTGTCAATCCACCGCCTGGCGATTGATATACAGAAAGGCATCAGTGCACTGGATATGAATATCGCCAGGACGCGTGAGCAATGGAAAGCGGATGTGTCGCACCGATCAATATCCCCCCCCCTGGTTTCATGGCGATATTTCGAACAGTATAACCGCCAGCTGTTGGAAGAATTTAAATGGGGGTGGAAGAGCATCACCCTGCCCGGACTGAAATTCCTACAGCAGGAAAAATGGGTTCTCGGCGGTCAATTGGCCCTGCTGCTTATCCTGGTGCTGCTTAT
>JAFDAT010000502.1 GCA_019313725.1 Deltaproteobacteria bacterium | reverse complement strand
CAATAAATTTTCATTTAGAAAAGCAACTTCCCATTTCTAATGAATGGCTTTTGGCTGCGGTGGAGGAAAAATGATAGTGTCAAAATATCTAAAGCAAAATATCGAGAATATACAAAAACTTCTGACCATATCCGCTCTGAAAAACTTTGAAACCAAGAACCTGAGCAAATTGCTTCGGTTGAGTAAAATCAGGCAGTATGAAGATGGAGAAACTATCATTACCGAGGGAGACTACGATCCCTGGCTCTATTTTCTGCTCTCAGGAAAAACCAGAGTGGCCAAGGAAGGCGTCACCATCAGCACCATTGAGAGACAGGGTGAAATTTTTGGTGAAATGAGGATCATCGACGAGCAAAGCCGGTCCGCTTCGGTGTATGCGGAAGGCCAGACTGTGTGCCTAGCCGTCGATACATCCGCACACGACCGCATTGCCAGCGATGGCGATAAAGATGAGAAGCTGGATTTTCTGCTGCTGCTCTACCGCATATTTGCCGAGTATATGACCGCACGTCTGCGTCTGACCAATGAAGAACTCATCAAAGCCAAGAAGGCCATCCGCAAGCCCATAGAAAAGTTCAGATGAAACGGACCGTTTCTTTTTCAAAACGATCTAAAAATATATTTTTTCATATACTCACCCACTGCAACCTGAAGTGCGGACATTGCTACATCAACAAGGCTCAGCACGGCAGCAGCACGTTGCCGCTTGCAACCGTGTCTGCCTGGCTGCAGGCTTTCACGGGAAGCGGTGCAGATTCCAATCTTGTTCTCCTGGGTGGTGAACCTACACTTCACCCGGATCTTCCCCGGATCGTCAAGACAGCCAGAAGTAAGGGTTGTACCTCCATTACCATCGACACGAATGGATACCTGTTCAACGATATTTTAGAAAAGGTCGAACCGGAAGATGTGGATTTTTTCAGCTTCAGCCTGGACGGACCTACGCCGGATGAGAATGATCCAATACGCGGCAGGGGTTCTTTTGACACATGTGTGGCCGGTATCAAGGCCGCCAAGCAAAAGGGTTTTAATACCAGCCTCATCTATACTGTCAGCAGTGGTAATCTTCAGGGGCTGCAGGGCATGGTGCCGCTTCTGAAGGCGCTTGCCGTCGATCGGTTTTTCATCCAGGTGATTGGCCTCAGAGGCAACGCTTCGGCTTTTAAACACGACGCCGGGAAAAGCCGTGTGCAACAGGTCGCGGGCAGGGACTGGCTGGATGTCATACCGGCAGTGGCACAGAAGATCGCGGATTTTGGCATTACGGTAACGTATCCCAAGGTGTATCTGGGTCCGGAAGAAGCGTTCGAATGTGCCGGGGTGGTGGCAGAGAACTATTTCATTTTTCCCAACGGCAGGGTGTACCGCTGCCCTTTGTGTGAAGATTTTCCCGTGCACGGCCTGGTTTTTGAAAACGACATTTTGAAAAAGATGCCGCCGATCAATGAAACCGATCTCTTTCAGCTCGACATTCCCGAGGGGTGCGTGATGAACAAAATGATCCAGCCGGACAACATCGCCTATCACGGGGATGGCCGGCCGAAGTTCAAAATTGCCTGTTGTCTGCTGAAGGAAGAAATATCCGAAATAATGTAGAACTGTCTCCCGATCGGTAGTGGTACAATTAAAGGGAACAAATATGGTGATTTATGTGTTCAGATATTTATAAATACCTGTCCAAAATGCCGCATTTTTCTTTATTGCAGGAAGAGGAAATCAGGCGTGTCGCGGAAGTCGCAACCGTGGAGCACTACAGCAAAGGGGCCGTGTTTGCCGAACAGGACAAGACCATTGTCGACAGCATCTACGTGGTTACAGCCGGGGTTCTCGAACTATTGGACGATAAAAAGGGAACAAGGATGCATTCGGGCCTGATCACGGCCGGAGAAGTGTTCGGCGGCATCAGCATCATGATGAACGGCGGCATCTCCCTCCGAACCGTCATTGTGGATGAAGACTGCAGCGGCTACGAGATTCCCAGAGAAACCTTCCAGGACTTGTGCCGCCAGAACAAAGCTTTTTACGAATATTTTCTGGAAAATTTCAGCAAGAATATCATCGACGAGTCCATTACCTCTCTGATCGAAACCGGTCAGCTGAGCGTTTTCCTGGCAGGCGTCGATCCTTTTTCATTTCTGCCTGAAGAGGAACTGGTTAAGATCACGGCCAAGCTTTCCGTGGTCCAGTATCCCAAGAACACGGTTCTGTTTGTTCAGAGAAGAACGCGCATAGGGCATTTGTACATCCTCCACAAGGGCTCGGCCGACCGGTATTACGAGGAAGCCGGCAAGAAAACCATGCACTCGGTGCTGGGGGAGGGTGACAGCTACGGCGGGATCTCGATTCTTGTGAACGACGGTGTTTCGGTACGGACGCTTCAGGTAAAGGA
>JAFDAT010000127.1 GCA_019313725.1 Deltaproteobacteria bacterium | reverse complement strand
CCTCTGGACCCGGGTATCTACTGTCGGATGCCTTCTACCCAATGGTCAATTTCTTCCTGTAATATTTTATAGTATGCTTCTGATCCGCCCAACCCCTTGCGGCCGAAAAAGTAGTTGATTTCCAGCAACAGCGGTTCAATCCGGCCTTTTTGGAGCGAGGCCTCCGAGAACAAAAGGTCAATGCCCGCAAGGTCGATGCCTGTTTTACCGCAAAAGGACGCGGTGACCTTTATTGCCGCTTTCTGAAGCTGCGGGCGGTTATGGGTGTCGATGGTAGCACCTTTTTTGAGGTTTGTGTAAAATTCATTTTGGTCTTCCTGCCGGCGCCAGTAGGAAAAAAATTTCCTGTGGATGACCACGATACGCAGCGACCGACCGTGTGCCGGGATGTATTCCTGGAGAAGGAATCCATACTGGCCGGTTTTTTCATAGGATTCTGCCAGGCTCAGTCTGATTTTCAATGCATTGATGTCATCGACCAGAAATACATTATCACCCTCACCCCCCCAGTCGAATTTGAACACCATGGGGTAGGACAGCTTGGAGTATGCCCCGGGGCTTTGATAGGTTCTTTTGAAATCAGCAGCGGTTTTAAACGTTTCTGTTGCGGGATGAGGGGCGTTCATCCGGCTGAAAAGGTGCGCTTGGCCGAGTTTATCGGGGAATGTAAAGCGTTTGTCATAGTTGGGAAAAACATGGCGACAGTTTTCTCGCGCCATGGCGTAAAGAGACTCTCGGCACCCCTGCGGCAGGATAACGGCGCGGGCGGACTTGATGGCTGAAAGTTCATCTTTTCCAGGGTCCCGTCCGGCGCAGAGCAGATTGCGGTCAGCTTCATATACAGGGTGAAAAGAGAGGATCATGTTATTTTTCCTATGAAAATCGGGTTCTGTAGAATTAGCATAGGCGGTTGGCATTGCCAACATGATATTGTCTCAGGGGACCGGGACTCAGGGTGGGGCATGAATAGATTGATTGCGCGTGCCAAATGCATTATAGCATCAGATCAAAAGAGGTAAAAATATTGGACCAGTAAGTTTGAAAAAGACATTATGATAGGAATAAAAAATTGAATAACGGCCTGTTTATAACCGATTTTGACGGGACCCTGCTGCGTTCGGACGGTACGCTTGCCCAGCGGGATCTCGATGCCCTCGAAGATCTGAACCGGTGTGGTATCAAGACGGCAGTGGCCACAGGCCGATCGCTATACTCATTTAGGGGCTCCCCGGGGGTCGACCTGCCCGTTGACTACATCATCTTTACAACGGGAGCCGGGGCGATTACCCAGACCGAAGGCAAGCTATTGTATTCGTGCAATCTTTCAACCGAAATGGTTGCACGGGCGCTGATATTTTTCAAGCAATCAGCATTCGATTTCATGCTGCATTATCCGGTGCCTGAGAATCATCATTTTTTTTATCGGCAAGCATCTGGTAACAACGCCGATTTTAAAACCCGGCTGGATAGATACAGGCAGTTTGGAAAGCCCTTGAATTCAGTTTCAGCAGATGGATTTAGGGAAGCCTCCCAGTTTCTTGCAGTGGTTCCCGAGACCGAGACCGACGATGCGCTGGCAATGGTGAGGAGCGCACTGCCCGAACTGAGTGTCATTCACACGACATCGCCCTTAGACCACAGGTCCACATGGATCGAGCTGTTCCACCCGGATGTCTCTAAAAGCAGTACCGCGGCATGGCTGGCGGCTGAACTCGATATAAACCAGACAAAAACCATGGCGGTGGGCAACGATTACAATGATATAGATCTTCTGGAATGGGCCGCCAAGAGCTTTGTTGTGGAAAATGCACCGCAGGATCTCAAAGCTCGTTTTCAAACCGTGGCATCCAACAACGACGGCGGCGTGGCCGATGCCATTGCGCAATGGATAAAAAAATGAAAATCCTATGTATTCATACGCCGATAACTATCCGGGTGCGGTTAGGCACATGTTGACCATAGAACACAACGCGGTAAAAATTCCTGTTCTGGAAACAGGCCTGGGCAGACTTTTCGTAAATAAACCCGCAGGTCTTTCGGTTCACAACAATTCCGGAGAAGATCTCTGCTCCATCGTGAACGCCTATCTTGACGAAAATCCGCAGGTCCGTAAACGGACGGTGGGTGACGCGCAATTCGGCGTCAATCCGGTTCACCGCCTGGACAAAGCGACCAGCGGTGTTATATTATTGGCCGTCACCCGGGAAATGTTTCGCTTTTATTCAGAACAGTTTGCATCCCGCAATGTAAAAAAAAGGTATGTTGCGGTTGTACACGGAATTCTGGAAAACGCTCGAGAAGACGGGGGGGGCGGAGCCTGGTCTTGGCCGCTGTCCAAAAAAGCCGGCGGTCGCAGCAACCCGGGTGGCTCAGGAAAGCGCCTGTTCTGCGAAACACATTATCGCGTTCTCGGGCACAGTGCCCATTACACGATGCTGCGGGTCGAGATACATTCCGGTCGTACGCATCAGATACGCCGGCATGCAAAGCTGGCCGGACATCCTGTGGTCGGCGATGCGCGATATGGATCGACCCGGGCGATAAATTATGTCAGGGACAATTTTAAGTTTAACCGCCTGGCCCTGCACGCATGTTCACTCACCTTGCGTACAATACCGGGCAATGCTCCGCAAACCATAGCCATTGAAAATGTTCCGCAAACCATCATGTCTATGTTTGAAAACGACAAGATTTCAATTGCAATGGTTGATCCGCGCACACCGGAAATTTCCCGCATGATTGCAGACCTGGATGTATACCAGGCTACACTGTATCCGCCGGAAAGCAACCACCTGGTGGATGTCGCCAAGCTGGCCGGCGCTGAATATTATTTTATAGGGGCTTTCGATCTCGAGCGGCCTGTGGCTATCGCATCGTTTAAAAGGGTGTCCAAAGCTTATGTTGAAATCAAGCGGCTTTATGTTCCCAAAGAATACCGCGGCCGGAAGCTGGCCAAGCGGCTGATGACTGCCCTGGAGAAAAAGGCCATATCAGAAGGTGTTGCCGAAGCCAGACTTGAGACCGGCATTCACCAGCATGAAGCCATCGCTTTGTACGAAAAACGGGGTTATGAAAAAATCGAACCCTTTGGATCCTACAAGAAGGATCCATTGAGTGTTTTTATGAGGAAAAAACTTTGAAGAATGATGAATTTACATACGAGGTAAGGTGCCGAACCTGTCACACGAAATTCAAGGTTCAGCTTTTCGAGAGCCACGCAAAAAACTTGTTCCTGGTGGACAAAAGAGACTGGTACTGTGAAAAGTGCAAAAAAGAATACTTCAGCAAACAGACAGAAACGCTTGCCAGGGCACACCAGGAAATTGGATTTCCCCCGCTCACCGGAACGGATAAAATGGTTTCGTGGGCAGAGAAAATCAGATCGGAACTGATTAACAAGGCCGACTATCTGCAGAAAAGCTTGACGTTCGATAGTGATGAGGAGAAAGAACGATCACAGAAGGCCTTTGCAATGTTTTTCAGCGAGTGGCATGAAAAAGTAGCGGCCAAATGGTGGATAGACAACCGCAGGATGACGGTCATGGATATTTCCAAACGGGTCAATCTCTTGAGCGATGCCAACGAGGGAGATAATTGATATGGACATGCTGAAAGGTTATCAGAAGAAATATCTCAAGGGGCTTGCCCATGTTTTGAAACCAACCGTTTTTGTGGGCCAGAAGGGGGTTGTTCCATCCGTCGTCAAAGCCCTGGATGAAGCTTTGGATCAGCACGAGCTGGTCAAGATAAAATTCATCGAGTTCAAGGAAAAAGGTCAGAAAAAAGAGCTCGTCCATGTGCTGGAAAAGGAATCTGTCTCTGCCCTGGTCGGCATGATCGGCCATGTCGCCATTTTGTACCGCCGGCAGAAAGACCCTGATAAAAGGAAAATTGAGGTACCGGTACGCAAACCAAGCGAATAAAATACTGAAGGCGGCCTTCGACAGGAAATGCGCGGCAGGCCTTACACTACGATTGGGTTTATATAGCCTGCCGCGCAATTTTTACGCGTACTTATGATATTGTTTATAATAACAAATATTATCCGTCCTTTGCAATGTTGTTTATGCAACTATGGGGTTTATTCGGGCGGCTGATACTGGCCCTCCTTGATGTACATGACCCTCAAATCCTTTTTCAATATCTTGCCGGTCAGGGTTCGCGGGAGCTGGTCGATAAAAACGACTTTTCTGGGTCGCTTATATCCGGCCAGCTTGCCCTTACAATATTTGACAATCTCCTCGGCCGTGATTTCCATTCCCGGGGTTTTAACCAGCACGGCCAGGCCCACCTCGACCCATTTTTCATCGGGTATGCCAATAACGCCGGCGTCGGCCACAGCATCGTGGCTCATGAGGACGTCTTCCACTTCGGCCGGGTATACGTTCTCACCGCCGCTGATGTACATGTCCTTGCTGCGGTCCACGAGGAACAGGTAGCCTTCTTCGTCCAAATAACCGACATCGCCAGAGTGCAGCCAGCCGTCTACTATGGTATTGGCGGTTTCCTCGGGCCTGCGCCAGTATTCCTTGATGACGGTGGGACTTTTTATCAGCACTTCGCCAAGATCTCCCGGGGCCACGTCTTTACCTTCCATGCCCACCAGTCTGATGTCGGTATGAAAAAGGGGTTTGCCGCAGGAGCCCAGTTTGCGCAGGGAATCTTCAGATCCGAGGGCGGTGATGCCCGTGGCGGTTTCGGTCATACCGTAGCCCTGATTAAAGACGACGCCTTTTTCCTGATAGGTTTCGATAATGGATTTGGGGCAGGGCGAACCACCGGTCAGGAAAAATTTGACAGAGGAAAAATCCGTTTTTTGGAACTCAGGTAGTTGGCACATCATCAGAAACATGACCGGGATGCCAAACATCAAGTTGACCTGGTTTTCCTCGATCAGCTTCAGGGCTTGGGCCGGGTCAAAAAACCGTTGGATGACCAGGCGGTTGCACCGGTATACATTGGGTGTGGCCGAGGCATGCAGGGCGCCGATATGAAAAAGCGGTGCACAGCACAAATCCGTTATCGTCTCCTCCTGGGGGTAGGTCAACATGCCGTTTATGGCATTCCACTGGGTCTGGCCCTGCCTGACAACTGCGCCTTTGGGACGGCCCGTGGTGCCGGAGGTGTACATAATGAAATGCGGGTCTTCAAAATCAACCTCATAATCCAGGGTCGGTTCTACAATGCTTTGGCCGGCGGTCCAGGCTTCATATTCCAAATCTTCGGGTTTTCCACCATCCATTTCACAGATGAATTTTTTTATTGAGGGCAATTTGTTTTCCATGGCCTGAATTGTGGGCAGGAATTCAGGGGAATATAAAAGCATGATCGGTTCGGAATCATTGATGATGTATTCCAGTTCGGGCGGAGTCAGCCTGAAATTCAGGGGGACCATGATGCCGCCGATTTTGGACAGGGCGAAAAGCACTTCCAGGAAAACATTGCTGTTTCCCAGGATCACGGCAACCCGGTGACCTTTTTTAAGGCCTGCTTCCAGAAAGGTGTTGGCAAGACGGTTGACCCTCTGGTTGAATTGCTTTTGATTCAGTTCCAGATCATTGTACTTGAGACAGGCTGCTTCCGGCCAGCGTTGAGCAAGTCTGGTAGTCCATTCTCCAACATTCATGATTAGCCTCCTTTGTTTAGATTAGTGAGATAGATGTAATCCAAGCAACAGTCTGCAGAAAGATTTGGGACAATTGCACGAAATGCGGCTGGGTTAGAGTTTGAACCGTGTCCGAGCAATTACTTCCTGTTTTACGGCATTGGGAAGGTCGTCAAAATAAGCACAGTATCCGGCAACCCTAACCACCAGATCCGGATATTTCCCAGGGTGGCGGCGGGCATCTTCGAGTTGTTCGTGATCCAGTACGTTGACCTGCAGTTCCATACCGCCAGAGGCAAAAAAACTCTCCACAAGCGCGGCAAGTATTTTTCTACCCCGCAATTTCTCCATGGTTACAGGATCAAAACGCAGGTTCACGGCATAGCCGTTTGCCGCAAGCGAGGCGTCAACCCGGGCAACTGAATTCAAAAGGGCGGTGGGACCTTGGCGGTCACAACCGTTTACAGCTCCCAGGCTGGCCGCAAAAGGCATGCCGGCATGCCGGCCGCTGGGCAGCGCCCCGGTTTTTTCACCAAAGGCTACGTGCGAGGTAGAAGAGTAGAAACCGGGAACGTACGCTCCGCCGCGGGTGTTGGTGTATGCGGCTAGGATTTTGTGAAAAATGCGCGTGACCTGCGCTGCGAATCCATCGGGCAGTTCATGATTGTTGCCAAACTTAGGCGCTTTGATTAGCTCTGCGCGGATTTTATCATACCCTATAAAATCGGTCTTTAGGGCAGAACAGATCTGTTCCAGCGTCAGGCGTTCGCGCTCGAATACCAGTGCCTTGATGGCGGCCAGGGAATCGGCAGTATCGGCGACACCGACACACTGGATTCCGCTGCCGTTATACCGGGCACCCCCCTCGGTAACATCGCGGCCCTTTTCAAGGCATCCTTCCACGAGCATAGAGGAGAGCGGCGTGGGGTGATATTTACGATTTCCCTCTTCAATGGCTTGGAGATCCTTGATCATACGACTGACCATGAAAGCGACCTGCCGCCTGAAAGCGTCCAAAAGATCATCCATAGATTTGAATGTGGCGGGATCCCGTGTGGCTGTTCCTGCCTGTCGGCGTCTGTTCCAGCACCGGCCCCTGTTCAGAGCCATCTCCAGGCATACTGGTAAGTTGAAGAGGGCGGCGTCGGTGGACAGAAAACTCTTACCGGGTATGGCCTGCTCCACACATCCTACGATAGCGTAGTTTCTGGCATCGCCAAGAGGATACCCATGGGTGACGAGGGATTTGACAACGGCATCATCGTTGAAGAATGCCGGAACACCCTTGCCGTTAAGGGCAACCTCAACGGCTCGTTTAATAAAATCCGGCTTGGAGCCAGGGTGCAGGCGCACCTGGTAGTTGGGGTCCCGCAAACCGGACATTTCCATGACATCCAGAAATATATCCGTCAACGGGTTGGCTGCATCTTTTCCGTTTTTGTCCATGCCGCCGACAATGGCTGCCTGGACAACCAGGTAGCCCCCATGGTATTTGCTCAATTTTTCAGTCAGCAAAAAGACGTGTTCGGTAGTCTTGGCGGAAAAACAGAGCAGCAATTCGCGCGCTTTTTCAGGTGTCAGCCTGCCGTCCTCGATATCCTGCCGATAAAAGGGGGAAAGGTACTGGTCCATGCGACCAAATGAGATGGCCGAGTTGATGCCCTCCAGGCAGACGGCCAAGTGGGTAATCCAGAGCGACTGCAGTGCTTCCTGAAACGTTTCAGCGGGTTCCCTGGGAACTTTGCGGCAGATCCGGGCCATGGATAGAAGCTCACCAGCACGGCGATTATCAGGTTGGACGGCTGCCTGCCGTTCTGCTTCGACAGCCAATCGATCGGCGAAGACCACCAGGCCTTCGGCCGCTATACGCGCAGCCAAATGCAGTGATGTCGTCCTGGTTTCGAAAGACTTTAAATAGCCATGGACGCCCTGGTTTATCATACAGGCATAGTCCGGTAGAAAATGACCGATGCCCCCGGCCTCGTTGATCAGATAGAAGGTGGCGTTCAGCTGTTCGAAAGCATATCGGAAAAAACATCTGATGTCCGGGAAAAAGGAACGGAAAACCATGTTCCGCAAAAGCCAGTAGGGTATGATTTAAAAATCAGCTTGATGCGTTTCTTCCAGGACATTTGAAAGGGGGTCGTCTGGCGTTTGTCGATCCAGAGCAGTTCCTGACAACCGAAAACACTGGACAACTCGGGTTGCAGGATAGCTGATTTTCGATGGTATCCAACATTGCCGGCAATGAGTTCATGGGGAAAAATACGGACTGATTTGTGTCGCAGCAGATAACGCAGGGCTTTGGCTTTCTGGATAATGACCGGGTCTGAAGGATTGTTATAACTGCGGAAAAAGGCCGTGATCAGCTCGGCCCGCTCCAGGCACAGATGAACCGGTGATTTGAGCAGGGTCTGCTTTATGCGTTGAAAGCGATCGGATTTTTTATTTGCCGCGGTTGTGCCCGGGTGCAATCGATCCAGCATGGCCGGCCTCAAAAGGGGTTACACTTTTTACAATCGCAGTGGACAGAATATATTTTAAAGATGTATAAGTAACCCTACAAGAATAATCATGATGTAGTCAATGTAGCCCTTGGCACGCATCATTGTGGCACCCGATAAAAGGGCTGCAGGGTATGGCGAACACTTGTGTCGTGCGTTACTGCGTCTGGCCCGGCAAAAGGGGTGCCGTGAGATCAGCCTGAACGTCTACCGCGAGAACACATCCGCCCACAGGCTTTACACCAGCGCCGGGTTTCGTGAAGTGATCGAAAGATCAAGACCCGTGACACTGAAGACATTCTATGATTCCCTTGTCAAATAGTTTTTATTTTATAAATATAACAGTAAAGTTAAACATCTTTCAACCAACAGGCGCACTTCTCCTTATTGTAGTTTTATTAGATATCGGCGAGTTTCTCTCACTCGGCGAACTCTACGCCTCATAGTTACATTTATCCGGCATCCGGCCCTATCGACCACTGCCAATCATTCCTTATTCAGGCTTGGAGTTCAGAGAGAGGCCCGGTATTGTCTTCCACGGAGTTGTTTCGCTCCAACTTATGCCATTGGACTCTCTCGCCGAACAAATTGTCCTGCTTCTCTATTGTGTTAACAATAGCGAGGCATTGAACTGGGTCTGGTTTCTCATCATCGCCCAGGCTACTATAAGCAACTTGGCCGCCAGCTTTACTCTCATCTTCTTTCTGATGCCCGGCTCTTTCTCTCTGCCTGAAAGATATCGGGTGAATAACTCTCGGATCTTGTCGTTGCGACACGATGCAGTGTGTGCGGCCTGATAAATAGCATAGCGTAGTTCTGAGTTGCCCTTCTTGGAAAGCACCGGCACCACATCCTTGCTACGCTTGCCACTTCTTTTAGCACTCAGATCCATACCAGCGAGGCGAAGCACTTGCTTGCGTCTGCTAAATCGCAAAGGATCGCCAATACGGGCCAGTACAACAGAAGCAATGTAGGGGCCAAACCCAGGAATCGTCAACAGAAGTTGGTAGTATACTGAGCCTTGGCAAGCCTTTTCAATCCGTTCCATAACCTTACTGAGCTGCTCTTGTTTAAGACGCAATTGGCCCACTAACAAACGGGCATGATACCGGTCAGCCGAACTCATCGCAATACCAATGGACTCTGCTGCGACTTCGTGTATGGCTCTCAATCGTCGTGCTTGCCTCAACCCTCGATCGCAGGTGGTTACCCTCCTGACAAATTCACCAAAGGGCATCTGTGCGATCTGACGTGGATCAAGACACCACCGCACAATGGCCAAGTTCTCCTGACTGTTTTGACCCCAGAACCGGTCCAACTCCGGAAAATGCTTGCACACCAACCCGTTGCGAATCTGCAGACGCAGCCGAATCTCGTCTTTTTTCAATCTACGACGCAGTAAAAGCAACGTACGTAGTTGTTCCAGATTGTCGTCTGCACGTTCGTAAAACTGACATTTGCCCTGGGATAGCAGGTCGGCAACATTGGCACTGTCTTTAGTGTCGTTCTTATCCCATCGCCCGTCAAGGGTCTGACGATTGTCGGCAATCAATTTGCTGGAGACCAGCACGAGCATCTGTTTTTGATCCAAAAGCCAGCTGCCTAAAGGCTTGTGATAGTTGCCTGTTGGCTCCAGACCATACACGACTCGCTTCAACTTGAACTGCCGCATGAACTGATCAGCACGTTCAACCAAGGTTGAAAATCCACTGGCATTGTTATCAAATATCAGTCGCCTGAGTATCGATTTCCCAGTTGCTGTTCCAAAAAAAGCATGATGCTTGTCTTTGGCTACGTCGATACCGACGATCAAATAATCCTGAGAACCACGGATCTCCTTCCTGAATTGACAAAATTGGGCATACCTGGTAGTCTCATTCTCGTTCATTATGACCTCCTGGTGGTTTGAGGGTTTTAGTTTGGCTACCTAATTCCTACCAGGAGGTTCTTTTTTTATCTACGCGATAATTAATTTTCTTTATGCCAGTAATCAAGTGTTTTGCTGATAATAAGCTCATACCATATCTTGTACATGTCCAATCCAAGAATTGTTTAAATTTTAGGTCAGCATGTAAATATCTATCCCTCGTTGAATTATCAATATTTTAAGCCTCCCCTAAATATACAGATACTATTGACAAGATATGGTAATCAACACCTCTGAAAGGCACTAACTGACAATTGATTAGAACATTTTCTAATGTGATTTTAATATCTTAGACTCAATCATATTATGGTGCAAGTTTAAGTTATGTTGCATATGACCAGAGTGTTATGATGTACATTTGTAATCTTTTAGTGATAAATTTAGAAAAAAGGGGTGCAACGGGTGAATACTGAAGTTTCACAATTGATCTGTAGGGCGGCCCGGGTATTGGGAGGGGCCTGATGGAACTGCGTCGCAAGCTGCTGCGGGCTTGTCTGTATGTGGATTACGGCCTTCGCCGGCTCACGGGCAGTGGGCCCTTCGGGCCGCGGCGGGCCGTGCCGGTAACCGAAAACCCGCCGGGGATCATCGCCGGCACCCTGCAGCAGGCCCTCTGGCGCCACTACGTCAAGCAGTTCAACGAGGCCGCCTGCTCGGTGGCCTCGGTGGCCACGGTGATCAACGCCCTGCGGGCCGTGGGCGGCAGCGGCTCGCGGCCCGTGCGGCAGACCGAAATCCTGGACCGGGTGACCGCCGGCCACTGGAAGGCGCGCATGGGCCTCGGGGGGCACAACGGGCGCCGCGGCCTACCACTGGCGCTGCTGGGCGAAGTGGTGCGCTGCGCTCTTGCGGCCTACGACATTCGGACCGCCGGGGTGGAGACGGTTGCAGCCCCACGCCGGCCCGGGCCGGCCCAAAGCGTACGCCGGCGTCTGTGCCAGCGTTTGCACGGCTTTCAGACCGCCGGCAGCGGGCTGATCATCGCCCACTTCGACCAGGGGGTCTTCCTGCCTACACTCAACATCCCCCACATCTCACCGGTGGGCGCCTTCGATCCGCACGGCGGACAGGTCACCGTGCTGGACGTGGACGCCGAAGTGGCCAATCCCTACCGCATCGACTTCGATACCTTCTACCGCGGCCTGGCCAGCAATTACCATCACATTTACACCGGGGGCGGGTATATTTACATCCGTCTGGAACGTTCGATGGGCTAATGGTCTTACGCTGTTTACTGGCTGGTTAAGAAGGTGGCGATAGGATTGGGCGAAGAAGCCCCTATTCGTCAAAAACGCTCAAATTCAAATATTACCCCACCACAATATGTAGTATATTCTCTTTAAATTACAATAATCTACCTTCAATCATATTATGGTGCAAGTTTAAGTTATGTTGCATGGTCCCGATTTTATTCTAATTAATTCTCTATAAAAAAAGAAGAACTCCATCTAATTCCTATAATTCACTTCCTAAG
>JAFDAT010000501.1 GCA_019313725.1 Deltaproteobacteria bacterium | reverse complement strand
CCCGGTTTTTCCCCCTTCAGGATTCTGGCGGCCTTTTTACCGGCGGTGTATCCGATCTTGAAATAGTCCAGTCCGTATGCGGCCACCGCCCCTCTGGGAGTGCTGTCCCGGTCGCCGGCGAAAAGAGGAATGTTGTTTGCGTTGCAGACTTTGACAATGGCCTCGAACGCCGACACCGAGGTGTTGTCCGAGGTGATGTGAATGGCATCCACACGTCCCACCAGGCTCTGGGCGGCCTGCATCACTTCCGAACTGCTGGAGATGTGCGCTTCGATGAGTTTGCCGCCCATCTTTTCCACTGCTTTTTTCATATCCCTGATGTGGATGGTCACGTTCACGTCTCCGGGGTTGTATATGGTGCCCCAGCGTCTGGCATGGGGAACCAGGTCCTGGTACATACGGCATTGCAGTTCGATGGGCCACATGTCGCTGACGCCGGTTACATGCGTTCCGGTCTTGCCCATCTTGGGCACGATACCGGTTTCGACGGGACCCGTCACCGAGGAGAAGACGATGGGAATGGTTTTGGAAACCTTGACGGATGCCTGGGCGTTGGGCGTGCTGATGGCATGGATCAGGTCCACTCTGTCATCTTCGAACTTACGCGCGATGATGGCGCAGTTGGACTGGTCACCCTGGGCATTCTGCCTGTCGAAGACGACATTCTTCCCCTCGACAAAGCCTTCCTCTTCAAGCGCGGCCTTAAAGCCTTTGGAATCGTTGTCCAGGGCCGGATGAGATACTATCTGGTGCTCGCCGATGCGTATCATCTCGGCCCAGGTGCCTGAAGCCAGCATCAAACCGGCAAGTATAAAAATAATCCCAATCAAAGCTGTCTTTTTCATCGCCTACCTCCTTTTTAAGTGCCTATTTGTGATGTTTTGCGTTTTATAATCCGGCATGGAACACCTTGTTCTATCGAATCTGCCGTATTATTTCGGCAATAAAATCAGCATTGGTTCCGCAGCATCCCCCGACCATATCGGCCCCGGCACCCACCAATTCTTTGATATCATGAGCAAATTCCTGGGAAGTCTGTTCATAGTGGGTTGTTTCGCCATCCTCGGCTATCGGTTTGCCGGCATTGGGCTGAATCAACACCGGTTTAGCCGTCGCCGTCTTCATATCCTTGACCAGTTCGAGCATGTCACCACTGCCCAGCGTACAGTTGCTGGCAATTACATCAGCACCTGCTTTTTCAAAAGATTCAACGCACTGGTTAACGCTTTCACCCATCATGGTAAAAAAACCATTGGGTGTTTTATTGTAGGTTACGGCGGCTACCACCAGGCAATTCCCTGCTCGTTTTGCCGCCCGTGTGGCTGCAAGCGCCTCTTCCAGAGAAAACATGGTTTCGATACTGATGAGGTCGGCGCCGCCCTTGAGCAGTGCGGCGGCCTGGTTGTAGAACGCCGCTTCCAATTCATCCACGGATGCGTTCCCTACCGGCGGCAGCATCCTGCCGGTAGGCCCGATATCTCCAGCAACGAACCGGCCTTCGGGACAGGCCTTTTTAGCAATCCTTACCGCTTCGATATTCACCTGCTCGACCATTTCAGCGTGCCCCTTATCGGCGAGTTTCAATGCGGTACCGCCAAAGGTGTTGGTATGCACTACATCCGATCCGGCGGCATAGTACTGCCTGTGAATATCTTCGACAATGGCGGGTTGTTCTACATTCCACAGCTCAGGCGTACCGCCTGCAGGGAGGCCTGATGCCAGCAGCATGGTCCCCATGGCCCCATCGAAGATAACCACCCTCTCGGCCGCCAGGGTTAAAATGTTTTTTGCCATTCAGGTTCTCCTATTTAACCGTCACCACCGGACAGTGGGCTTTTAAAATGACAAACTGGGCCGTGGACCCGAAAACCAGTTTTTCCACTTTAGAGCGACGTTTGATGCCGATGATAATCTCGTCGGCCATCTCCTCCTCGGCAAACTGCACCAGGTCCTCTCCCGGAGAAAGTCCACGGATCAGCAGATGGGTTGCACAGGCAATCCCTTCATCTTCGCACGCCTTTTTTTCAAACTCCAGATCCAGTTCCGCTTTTTCGATATCATTTTTCTCGGATTCGGTTCCCTTGGTCATCGATGTGACAATGATGACGCTTCCGCTAAAGGCCTTTGCATGATCCCTGGCCAACCTGAGCGCCTCCCTTGAGGACCGCGATCCGTTATAGCATACCATGATCTTCATCAGTAACTCCTTTCCCTCCAATGTCGGATTGTTTTTCATGAAATTTATATCTAACACACATCCGCTTTGAATTCTACCCAAATCAGAAAGCTTCCGCCAACCCGGACTCCGTGGCAATTTTTCCAACCCGGAATGATTCAACCCATGAATTTCCATGCGCTCCCGCGCACGTAGATACCCGGGTCCAGAAGGCCCGGC
>JAFDAT010000126.1 GCA_019313725.1 Deltaproteobacteria bacterium | reverse complement strand
TCTTATCTGCTTTGAAAGTAAATGGATGCCCGAAAATCTCTATGGTTACATGTTGGTCCAATGATTATAAAATTACCTTTCCTTGAAGATCCTTTTATTCATTGCTCCTGACCGGCCTCTGTCACACCCTCCAACCTTTCCATCAGATTGTCGATTTTTGTTCGAATCAAGGCCTTTACTTCGGTATTGTGGCCCTCCAGTTCACTTTTAGCCTGGAGTTCACCTTCCAACCGGCCAACTTCATTGGCTAACTCTGTATTAGCAGTTTCAAGCGTCTGGCAGGCCCCTATGAGTCTCTCCACTCTCTTTTCTATTTCATCAAACTGTTTCAGTAGTGTATCGTTATCCAAGAATTCACCTCATTTATCGTTTTTAATATAATATTTCAAATCGCATAAAGTCAAGATATTTCATATAGCATTGATATTTTTGCTATTTTTACTGGAACTGATCAGGGAACGGACCAAGACTTCCATGTTGTCAGGCATTCTTTCGTAACACATTCTCAACAAACCGCAGGTCATCGATGGAATTGACACCGGATACTTCCAGGCTATCCTCACCCACCAAAACACCGATCTTTTTTTTATCCCGGTAAGCGATCGCGATAATATCGGTCAGATAAAACTCTCCCTGGGAATTATCAGGGGTTAGTTGGGCCAGGGATTCAAGCAGAAAAGTTTTGTCCACACAGTAAATACCCGAATTGATGAGTTTGATCTCTCTTTCCGCTTCAGTTGCATCTTTTTCTTCTACGATCCTGGACAAATTGCGCTGCTTATCGACAATGACCCGGCCATACCCCTTAGGGTGGTCAATCGCCACTGTCAACAGGGAAAGGATGCGTTCATTTTTCCGGTGATCATCCAGCAGTTTTTTCACCGTCTCGGTTTTCAACAGCGGGACATCACCACACAAAATAATGACATGTTCCACATTTATAGGGAGTTCCGGCATAGCGCATCGGACAGCATGCCCGGTGCCTAGCTGTTTTTCTTGAAGGACAAACCCAATATCGGGGGTTTGCAAACAAACCCGCTTGACTTCATCGGCCTGATGCCCAATCACGACAAAAACATTGTTCGCCGCAATATTAATTGCCGTTTCAACCACATAACGAATCATCGGCCGACCGAGAATAGGATGCAGGACCTTGGCCATGTCTGATTTCATGCGCGTGCCCAGCCCGGCAGCCAGAATGATAACGGCGACGTTGTTTTGCATGCTCATCCCTCACGAGTTGGAAATTAGGGGTCAAGGATCCAAGTGTTTGTTTTCTTATGTTTTTATCGGGATCTGCCCCATGAAATCGTTGTTCCTATATTTCATCGGGATCTCTCAATCCAACAATATTACAACGAATCGGGATATGATCAAAAATTGTTATGCGACAGATACTATAGCCTCCAGCTAACCTATGCTAAAAAAGGGTAAGCCACGATAATGGTTTACCCTTTTTCAGTCCCGATTTATCAACTGGTTATTGATGATCTATTATCAAATATCAAAAATTTTCAGGTCTTGGATATTAGCGTGTCTCTGCAAGATTGAGTCGCTGCAACGCTCTTTCAAGCGCCGCCCTCGCCCTGGTAAAATCCAGAGATTCTTTCTGACGTTGCGCAGCCAAACGCTTTTCCGCCCGTTCGATGGCGGCCTTGGCACGTGCCAGATCGATATCCCTTCTTCTTTCAGCAGATTCTGCCAGAACGGTTACCTTGTCAGGAAGCGCCTCGGCAAATCCACCGCTCACAAATACAAAGTGTTCCTGATCGTTTGCATCCGTATAACGAATGATTCCTGTTTTCAGCGTCGTCAGAAACGTTGTATGGCCGGACAGAACACCGAACTCGCCAAGGCTGCCGGGGGCAACGACGATTTTGGCTTCTTCATCCACTACGGCCTTTTCCGGGGTAACCACTTCTAGTTTTATGTTTTGGGCCATGCTTTAAACCTCTTGGCTTATTCTTCAGCGATTTTTTTTGCTTTATTGAGCACATCGTCAATGCCTCCGACCATATGGAAGGCCTGCTCAGGTATATCATCATGAACACCGTCGATAATTTCTTTAAAGCCTTTCACCGTATCTTCGATTTTGACATATGCACCAGGCACGTTGGTGAATACTTCGGCAACGTGGAACGGTTGCGAAAGAAATCTTTCCAGTTTTCTGGCCCGTGCAACCGTAATCTTGTCCTCGTCGGACAACTCGTCGATGCCCAGGATGGCGATGATATCCTGAAGTTCAGTGTATTTCTGAAGAATCTGCTGTACGGATCTGGCCACCTGGTAGTGTTCTTCACCGATATAGGCGGCATCAAGAATGCGTGATGTAGAGTCCAGGGGGTCAACCGAAGGATAAATTCCCTTCTCGACCAGTTTCCTTGAAAGCACAACCGTACCGTCGAGATGCGCAAATGTCGTCGCAGGGGCCGGGTCGGTCAAATCGTCCGCAGGCACGTAGACACACTGAACAGCTGTAATGGAACCCTTATCCGTTGAGGTGATTCGTTCCTGAAGCTCACCGAGGTCGACGGCCAGTGTCGGCTGATATCCAACCGCAGAAGGCATACGTCCCAAAAGGGCGGAAATCTCAGAACCGGCCTGGGTAAACCGGAAGATATTGTCGATGAAGATCAGCACGTCCTGCCCTTCCTCATCCCGAAAATACTCGGCAGCCGTCAAGGCGGACAAGGCAACCCTGGCACGTGCTCCGGGAGGTTCGGTCATCTGGCCGTAAATCAGAGCGGCCTTGGGAAGAACGCCGGCATCCTTCATTTCATGGTAGAGGTCGTTGCCCTCACGGGTTCTTTCCCCAACACCGGCGAATACCGATATACCACCGTGCTGCAGGGCGATATTGTTTACCATTTCCATCATAATAACGGTTTTACCGACACCGGCGCCCCCGAAGAGGCCCATTTTTCCACCCCTGGGAAACGGCACCAGCAGATCGATAACCTTGATTCCGGTTTCGAGGACACGAACGCTGGTGTCCTGTTCGGTAAATTTTGGTGCCTCGCGATGAATGGGCAGCATTTTTTCCTGGCTGACCGGGCCTAGACCGTCAACCGGACGACCGACGACGTTGAGAACACGTCCGAGTCCGGCTTCGCCCACCGGCATCATGATCTGCTTACCTGTATCCTTGACTGCCTGGCCACGCGTCAAACCATCGGTAACGTCCATGGCGATGGTTCGAACGACATTGTCGCCCAGATGCTGGGCAACCTCGACAACCAGATTGTCCTCTTCGTCGTTGATGGCGGTGTTGGAAATCAAAAGAGCCGTATAGATCGTCGGCAGATTGCCCTGCTCAAATTCGACGTCGACGACAGGTCCTAATACCTGTGTTATTTTGCCTATGTTTTCTCCCATCAAAAATCCTCCAAATTTTATCTGTTATTCGTCATCGGATGCCGGGGATGAACAACATCCAATGACTGCTGTTCTGTTATTAACCATTCAGCGCTTCGGCACCACCCACAATGTCCATCAACTCTGCGGTAATGGCGGTCTGACGCGCTTTGTTATACATAAGGGTCAGGTCTTCAAGCATATCGTTACATGCCTTGGTGGCATTGTCCATGGCGGCCATCCGCGCGGCATGCTCGCTTGTCGACGTTTCCAGAAGGGCGCTGAACAATTGAACATAGACATTCCTGGGCAGCAGATCGCTCAAAAGGTTCTCGGCAGAGGGTTCACAGATATGTTCGGCCAGGTAGGGGGTGTCTGCATCCAATTCGGCCTCTTCGGTTACAATCGGCGGAATGGGCAGCATTTGTTTGAGCACCGGCACCTGTTTGCCCATGCCGAAGAACTCGGCATAGACGACATAGACTTCATCGTAGGTGTCGGCGAGGAAGGCCTCCACAAGCTTGCGCCCCTCGGTAGAAGCAACATTGAAGCCGATCTTTGATCCAACGATGCCCAGATGCTCGCTCACCCGTTCCTGATTATTGTTACGGCACCAGTCACGGCCTTTTTTCCCGAAATTGGTAAATGAAAAACTGACCCCGTCGGCCGCTTTCTCCTGCATGAAGGCTTGGGCCTTGTGAATCAGATTCACATTAAATCCACCGCACAGGCCACGATCCGACGTGCACAGAACGATATGAATCTTTCTGGCATTCTCCCGGGGTATCAGCAGGGGACTGGCTTCATCTCCGGCTTTTTCAGCCAGGCTCCCCAGCACCTCCGCAAACTTGCCGGCATAGGGACGGAAATTTTCCATGTTGTTCTGGGCCCCACGCAAACGGGAAGTCGCCACCATATTCATGGCCTTGGTTATCTGTTTTGTCTTTTTTACAGCGGATATTTTTAGTTCAACGTCTTTTAAACTTGGCATTTAACTTGGCCTTTATCCTGTTTTTCACGGGGAACCCGCTCGGATTCTCGATTATGCGTTCTAATGTACTTGAGGAGACTGCATCGATGCCGCAGACTACTCGATCGTATCTTTAAACTCCTCATTGTAAGCGGTCAGCGCTTCTTTCAGCACCGTCTCGATCTCTTCGGTGATTTCTTGCTTATCGGCAATGCCTGTAAATATCTGCGCATACCGCTCCTCGACAAAGGCGTAAAGACCGGCCTCGTATTTCTCAGCGACGTTGGCTGGGAATTCATCGAGGTAGCCTTTTGTACCTGCGTACAGAATGACAACCTGTTTTTCGAGTGAAAGCGGCTGGTACTGAGGTTGCTTCAGAAGCTGGACCAGGCGTTCACCACGCGTCAGCTGTCGCTGAGTGGTAGCATCCAGGTCGCTGCCGAAGGCTGCAAACGCCTCCAGTTCCCTGAATTGAGCCATGTCCAGGCGCAAGGTACCGGCCACCTGTTTCATGGCCTTGACCTGCGCCGAACCACCCACGCGCGAAACCGAAAGCCCCACGTTAACGGCCGGCCTTATACCGGCGAAAAAGAGGCCCGGCTCCAGATATATCTGGCCGTCGGTAATGGAAATAACGTTCGTCGGAATGTAGGCGGAAACGTCACCGGCCTGCGTCTCGATGATAGGCAGCGCGGTCAGCGAACCTGCACCCAGTTCATCGTTGAGCTTGGCGGATCTTTCCAGCAGGCGTGAATGGTTGTAGAAAATGTCGCCAGGATAAGCCTCGCGTCCTGGCGGACGCCGCAGCAGCAACGAAATCTGACGATAGGCAACAGCCTGCTTGGACAGATCGTCGTAGACGATGAGCGCATGCTGACCCTTGTCACGGAAGTATTCGCCCATGGCGCAGCCGGCATAAGGCGCCAGGTACTGCAGGGTGGCCGGATCACTGGCACAAGCCGACACGATGGTGGTGTATTCCATGGCACCATTTTTTTCCAGTATCGCGTGCACCTGGGCCACCGTAGATTTCTTCTGGCCACAGGCCACGTAAATACAGAATATATCGGAATTTTTTTGTGCCAGAATAGCGTCGATCGCACAGGCGGTCTTGCCGATCTGCCTGTCGCCGATGATCAATTCACGCTGTCCACGCCCGACCGGTGTCATGGCGTCGACCGCTTTCAGGCCGGTGTACATAGGTTCGTGCACACTTTTTCTGGCAATAACACCGGGTGCCACCATCTCGACACGGCTGTGTTCCTTGGTGTCGATAGGACCCTTGCCATCTATGGGCTCCCCTACACCCGAAACAACGCGTCCGAGAACGGCTTCGCCAACCGGAACCTGGGCAATCCGACCGGTACGCTTGACCATGTCCCCCTCTTTGATGTGGACATCTTCGCCCATGATGGCAATACCCACATTGTCCTCTTCGAGGTTCAGCACCAGTCCGAGGATCCCGCCGGGGAATTCGACCAACTCCAGTGCCATGGCTTTTTCGAGGCCATAGACTCTGGCGATTCCGTCACCAACCGACAAAACGACACCGGTTTCGCTGAGTTCGACTTTTTTGTCGTAATCTGTGATCTGCTCCTTAATAATCTGGCTTATTTCTTCGGCTCTTAGTTCCATTAGACACTTTCACCCCTTTTTAAAGATTCTCTCATATTGAGTAGTTGCGTTTTTATGCTTCCATCCAAAACAAGATCCCCTATCCGGGTCACAATGCCACCGATCAGCGTCGGATCCTGTTCGATATCCAGTATAATATCTTTACCTGTCCGGTTGGACAGGGACACACGAATCTTGTCTACGGCCTCGGATGAAAGTTCAGTGGCCGAAACCAGGGTGGCGCGGGCAACACCCTTGAGTTCGTCGGCCAGCTTCTGATAAAAATCATTGATGCTGCCGATGAATCCAATTCTACCCTTTTCGAATACCAACAGCAGGAATGAATTCATGACAGTGGAAAGATTCATTTTGTCGATCACCGCCACCAGTACCTTCCTGCGCCCGGCAGCATCATACAGGGGATTGGCCAAGGCCTGCTCCAGCGCTTTTTCCCTCTGTATCAGTTCGGCAATCCCGCTCAGCTCTTCTTTATAGGTTTCAGTCTGCCCGTCCTCTTTACCTATCATCAGAAGTGCCTTTGCATAACGCCTTGCAATAGCTAAATTTTTCACTATGCCACCACCTTCTCTAAATATTCATCAACCAGTCTATCCTGATCTTCCGCGTTAATTTTCGTCGAGATGATCTCCTGGGCTTTGACAAGTGCTTTCTGCAGGATCTCTTCCTGCAATTCAGTCTTGGCCTGCTGAAACTCGTGTTCGATATGCCGTTTGGCCTGTTCTTCCAGTTTTACGGCCGTGGACTCCGCAACCTCGATAATGCGGGTTTTGGCTTCCTCGCCCTGCTTGATGTACTCCTGGATCAGTTCGTCGGCTTCCTTGTCCAGCCGGGAGAGCCTTTCGTTGTATTCGGAGAGTTGCTTTTCGGCTTCGGCCTTTTTCGTCTCCAGTCCCGCGAGCTCCTCCCGGATTCCCGTTATGCGGGCATTCAATGCATTCGACAACGGTTTTTTCAAGAGAAAGAATAGCGCAATGAACAGCACTGAAAAATTCATAACGCGATAGGTATCAGTGGCGACCCATCCCTTGGAGGCCGCAGCACCATCGCTGTCTCCACCACCTGATGCAAAAACAGCGCCGATGTTGAATACCAACAGCGCCGCCGTAAACAAAACCAAACCTGAAAGCATCTTTTTATTATATTTCCGGTAAAAACCAGAACGCCTCATTAAACTGCCCTCCCAAGAATCTTTTCACTTATAATATCCGCAAAGCTGTCTACCTCTTTGACCAGCGTCGCTTTCACGGCATCGGTGTCTTTAGCAATCTGCTCTCTGATCTTTGCGAGATCTTCCTGCGCTTTTTCATTGATCTTGCCGATAATCGCTTTTTCCTCATCAGAAGCTTCCTGAAGCAGCGACTCTTTTTGCTCGAGCCCTTTGCCTCTGGCATCTTTCAAGCCCTTTGAAAAGGCTTCATCCTGGGAAATCGCTTCCTTCTGGGTACTGTCGATGCTACCCTCAAGGCCACTGATCTTTTCTTTGCGTTCCAGAAGCATCCTGCGAATGGGTTTGAAAAGGAGGATATTCATCATGAAGATCAGAAACAGAAAGTTAGCAATCTGAAGGAAAACCGTCCAATCGGGGATAACGGTAATACCGCCGCTTTCACTGTCCCCCGACGCAAATGCAGCACTGACAGGCATAAGCAGTAAGGCTATAAGCATTACAATCAAGGTGCTTTTGAACATCCTCTTTGCATGAGGAACTCGGAAAATATCCGATTTTCGCATATAAGAGCCTCCGTACTGTAACTTTTGACCGGGATCGACAACGAAAAATCGTTGCAGGAATTGAACTGAACTCGGCGGTCTATAACATCACGCGCAATAAATTGTCAAAGGTTTTTTGCATTTTTTTAAGGACCCTAAACCGGCCCTGAGCATGATCTTGGAGAGACGTCAACCGCTCTCGGATTTCGATATTGAACGGCTCTGCATGATGCAGTTTCCATTGAATACGACACCGGATTCGATACTGATTACGGGTGCCTGAATATCTCCGACAATACGCGCCGGCGGGTAGGCTTCGATGCGCTTTTTGGCCTCGACACTGCCGTTGACCTCCCCTCTTATAATTACGGTCTCCACTTGAACCTGAGCCTGGATCACGGCCTTGTCACCGATAATCAGGGTGCCCCCCTGGCTGGTAATCTGGCCCTTCACATTT
The DNA here is from genome assembly GCA_019313725.1 of Deltaproteobacteria bacterium. Taxonomy (GTDB): domain Bacteria; phylum Desulfobacterota; class Desulfobacteria; order Desulfobacterales; family B30-G6; genus JAJDNW01. The sequence continues at coordinate 452 of JAFDAT010000126.1, read as the reverse complement.
CCGTCCAGGCGTATGGTTCCCTGAAATTCCAATGTCCCATCGATACTGGTGCCCTGGCCCAGAAAGGTGGATATGGTATCTGACTGTTTTTCCTTTTTCATAAAATCTCCTGTATGGATTTAATGAGCTGAATGTCATCCTTGGCGTTTAAGCTTTTGCCACAGCTGTTAACGTAACGGTATACGGTTTACGGTACAAGGTATACGGTACAGATAAACGTTAAGCAGCAATCCGCCACCCTATACCTTCCACCTTACACCTTCCACACGGTATACGGTTTACGGTACAGGGTATACGGTACAGAAAAACGTTAAGCAGCAATCCGCCACCCTATACCTCTTGCCTTCCACCTTACACCGTGTACCTTATACCTGTCTTCTACCCCTTCTCAAACAGACATCGCCGCATGCTGACATTCATCAGAATCCCGATACACACCATCATGGTAACAA
>JAFDAT010000500.1 GCA_019313725.1 Deltaproteobacteria bacterium | reverse complement strand
AAGACACTTTTTACGTCAGCAACCTGCGCTTGCCGCCTTCAGCCCCCTGAAACAGCCCCGGAGAAAAAATATGTTGGATATTGTTAAACGATTTTTCGGCAAACCCGGCCCGAAAGGACCCGATGCCACAGACGGAACACAGGCGCATGACATTCGCGTAGCCACCTGTGCGCTGCTGGTGGAGCTCGCCCGCATCGATGAAAAATTTACACAGGCGGAAATGCATGCCATCCTGTCCATTCTGAAAAAAAAATACGGCCTGGCCGGGGAACACGCCGACGCCCTGATCGCGGAAGCGGAAAAAGAGCTGGAAGACAGTGTCGACCTGTGGCAGTTCGCCAACCTGATAAACAAGAATTATTCCAATGCAGAAAAAATCGAGATCATCGAAACCCTGTGGCACGTCGTATATGTGGACGGGAAGATGGACCAGTACGAGCACTACCTGATGAGCAAACTTAAAAACCTGCTGCGCCTTTCCCACGATCAGCTGATAAAAGCCAAGCTGAAGGTGCTTGACGCAAACCGATCCGCTGAACAGTAACAATTCAAATCAACAAATTACTTCCGCCGGACCGTGGCCGCCTTGAGCCGCCTCACCGTGTCGCCCATCATCGATACAAGATCCGGGTTCTCCAGGTTCTCTTCGATAATTTTTTCAAACGCACTGCCTATCACAACGCCATCAGCGACTGCAGCAATAGCAGCGACATCGGCAGGGGTGGAAATGCCGAACCCGACACAGACCGGAAGGCTGGAAACCGACTTCAGGACAGCCGTATTGACTGAATCTTTCTCTGTCTGGAAATTGACGAATCTGCATATGGTTTGTTTCCTTTGATAACCCCTGCTAAAATATGACTGAACGCCCCCCCCCAATGTAGGCCAGGGCTTTAGCCCTGAAAAAAAGGGCCATGCGCGTTTTGCCCATGACCCTTCTTACAAAAAAAGCCGCAGGCGTTTTGGCTGCCTGCGGCTTTCGTGGTTTAATTTTTACCGGTTAATCAAACGCATGAATCCCTGTCGACAGGCCCCGTTATGTCAGCCTGCCACCACCAATTGCAGTTGTCTGTATTCAGTAATCGTATCATATTCAAAAAAGTCACTTAATTTTGCGGCAAAGCCGCATTCCCTAAAAGTACGAAGTGAAGTTATTTGTATATCATTTTTACCAGTGCATCAAGTGCTAATTGATAACCATGGGGCCCGAGTCCGACAATTTTTCCGGTGACAACATCGGACATAAGGGATACATGCCGGAAGGGTTCCCGTTTGTAGACATTGGAAATATGAACTTCTATCACCGGGATATCCAGCAGCAACAGGGCATCTTTTATGGCCACACTGGTGTGGGTATAGGCTGCCGGGTTGATGATCATACCGCTGCATACGCCGGCTGCCTCCTGAATTTTATCAACCAACGCCCCTTCGTGGTTGGACTGGAATGTTTCCACCTGTAAGCCCTGTTCAGAAGCCTGCCGTTCCAGCATGCCGTTGATCTCATTCAGGGTGGTGGTACCGTAGACACCGGGCTCTCGTTTTCCCAGCATGTTCAGATTCGGGCCATGGATAATTACTATTTTTTTTTGCTCAGGCATGCCTTCCCTCCACGCTTTCTCTCAGTTTAGTTTCGACACGGTTGACGGCCTCGATCATTTCCGCCCTGTGCTTGCGGGCATACGGGTTGTAGTGATGCATGTCCACAAACAACTGCCAGGTATCGTTCTCCACCACTTCCAGCACGTGCAGCAGGCGCTTATACCCTTCGGTATCGATCCCCAGAGGATGCGCCCCGAATTCCGACAGAGACCTTCCGATGAAATGGGTCATGGCCAGGCTGATGGAAATCTGGCGGTCGTGTTCATCCGGAGTGGCTTCGATGGTGTGCAGCCCGGTGCTGTCCAGGTAGGACCTGATCTTCAGATAACGGTCTTCTTCTATCCGCTCAGGGCACAGTACGATCTTGTGCCCCTCGAGTGAGTCGGCGGCACTGTCCGGCCCGAACATGGGATGTGTCGCCAAGATGGAAATACCTTCGGGCAGCAGCTTTTGCATCAGGGCAACCGGGTAGGTTTTTACCGAGCAGACGTCTATCACCAGTGCGTCCTCCCTGAGCAGCGGCTGGATCTTCTTCAGTGTTTGCCCGAAGACGGATATGGGTACCGGAAGAATGACGATATCCTCTCCACAAACCTGCTCAAGCGTTGCGGCTGCGGCACCTGTTTTGGCGATTCCCGACGCCTTGCCGCCACTGTCGAAAACGGTCACCTCAAAATCGCGGGCCAGATACCGGGACATCAAACGCCCGAAACGGCCGAACCCGAGGATACCAATCATATTACCTCCGCTATCCGCTCAAACCCTGCAATCAATGCCACTTCCGGTACGGCATAGGAAA
>JAFDAT010000499.1 GCA_019313725.1 Deltaproteobacteria bacterium | reverse complement strand
TATTCACATTCTCCTTTCTTCGGTTGTACGGCTGCTTGATGGTAAATGTGCGGCCGAATCAATAAAGTGATGGTTTCAGGCCAATGGATTATCGGTATACACGTGGTAAATGGTTGAATTGATCTCCTTTAATATCACGAAATAAGTAGCAGTTATAAAAAAATGTAAACAGGAAGGGCTTTGATGAACATACCCTTAATCAATTTCATGAACTTACTGATAAATCAAGTTTTTTATTAACTCCGGGAGAAATTTGATAAGAAAAAGGACTGTCATCATTATTGTATATTTACAAAATTCTCATTAAATTTCATATAGAATTCAAGTTATTAGCACAGCACTTCCTGCACGGCTTCGTCAAATGCTTCGATGGCTTTGTCTGCATCTTCGTCGGTGTGGGATGCCGAGATGAACCAGGGCTCGTGAACACCGGAATCCGGCATGACTCCCTTTTCAAAAAGTTTCCAGATGACCTGCTCGTACATGGCGTGGTTGGATGCGGCAACATCCCTATAATCAAAGACACCAGCCTCCTCGGTCAATACGATGGCGGGCATGGCCGGCGGTCCCTGTACAAACCCCGGGACACTGCGGTCACTGAGCACCTGGTTGAATCCGTTCATCAGCCGGGTACCGTGGGCACTGACCTTGTCCAGCGCACCGGCCTCCAGTTCATCCATGGTTGCACAGGCCGCTGCCGTGGCCACAACGTTGCCGGCATAGGTTCCGCCGTGGGGTATTTTTAAAAAGCCGATGTCGCCCATCCAGATCGGATTTCACGTTGAAATATTCCTGGGCGCCGCCTTTGGCGATGCGAAAACCGGTTTTGACCTCGTCAAAAATGAGCACGATACCGTATTCGTCGCACAGTTTGCGTACAAACTCGAGGTAGCCTTTCCTGGGCATGACCGAAGCGCAGTTGCCCATAATGGGCTCCATGATGATACAGGCGATATCACCCCAGTTGGCCTTGACCTTGTTTTCCAGAAGTTCCTCGTCGTTGAAGGGGACCATGTGGACCAGGTTGCCGAGGCTCTGGGGCATGCCCGAACCCTGGGGGATCTTCACCGGTGCACGGCGATAGCCCACCGAAGCCAGGGGCGGAAAGGTACTCCACAGAACGGCATCGTGGAAGCCGTGATAATGGCCCTCGAACTTCAGGATCTTGTCCCGGCCGGTGTAGGCGCGTGCTATCCGGATGGCGTGCATGGTGGCTTCCGTGCCCGAATTGGCATAGCGCACGAGATCCACCCCGGTAAATTGCTTGATTTTTTCGGCGGCCTTGATCTCATATTCATGGGTCATGGCGTATACGTTCCCGATGGACATGGCTTCCTTCACTTTTTCCAATACGGCCGGATAAGCGTGGCCCAGAATGACCGGCCCGAAGCCCAGACGATAATCGATGTAGCGTTTGTCATCCTGATCCCAGATGTAGGCGCCTTCCCCTTTCTTCAGCACTAGGGATTTATCATCTCCCCAGTAACGGTAATTGGAAGTGACCCCTGACGGCATGCAGGCCAGGGCGCGTTTGAACATTTTTCTTGTTTTTTCTCCGCTTTGCATATTGGTTTCCTCCTTAAAGTGCCTTTTCGGCGGTTTTAATGATCTGATCGAGCGTTTTCCGGCAGGACGCATCCAAGGGTTCAGGCGCGTGGTTTGCCAGGATCCATTTCAGCTTCTGCTGTGCGGCCTTAAGGGGATCGGCAAATGCTCCCTCGTCAGGCGACCACTGATGGCAGATTCCAGGATCCCACAGGTCCCGCAGGTTTTTCAGGGTGTACTCGGTATCCAGAAAATGACCGCCGGGCCCGACGTTGCCGATCTCTTCCACGTTCAGTGTCTCCTTATTGACGGGTATGCCCCGGGCCATGCTGCGAATGGATTGGATAATGTCGTCATCCAGAATCAGCTTTTCCGGGTGAAGACGGGTGTAGGTTTCCATCATACCCAGACTGGGTAGAAGATCGGGCCCGGTTGCGCAGATGTAATAGGCATCGACGGCATCATCTTTGCCGACCTGCCAGCCGGCGTGGTCGCACAGGTCGCTCCCGCCGAAACTGGACATGACCGGCAGGTCGTAGAAATGGCCGAGTTGGGTTGTGCCTGCGTAAAACAGGAATTGATTGCGGGTGGTCACCACGCAGTCACCGGTATAGGGGTTCATCATGCCGGAGAAAAATGGATAAGTGACCGGCGATCCCGGGAAAGCGAGCTGGAGCAGGCAGATGGCACTTAAAAGTTCGGCGTTGCCCAGAACCAGGGCTCCCGCAATGGATGCGGGTCCGGTGGACCCCATGACCGGCATGGTGGCAAACCCGACCGGCAGGCCGGCTTCGGCAAAAATAAGGGCTGCATCCAGTGCCTCGGCATCGTTGTTCAGGGGTGAAATGGGGCTGATAATCGCGGAGAGCGGCGGCCGGGCGATCATCTGTTCCGTGCTTCCGGCCACGGCCCGGGCCATCTCCACCGCCGCGTGGGCGCTGGTCTCGTTGACACAGCTGGCGGTGAGGACGTGCTTTTCGGTATTGAGAAAAGAGGCTTCCATTTCATGCAGCGGCAGGAGTTCATGCGGTTTGTCCAGGGGTGCAACCATGGGCCAGTAAAAACCGATGGAGGCCAGGTAGTCTGCTACCCGGGCCATCATGGCCGTGTCTTTTTTGGTGGAAGGCCGTTCTTGGCCCGTGTCCGAATCTACGGTGACGGTGCCGGTCCCGGCGGTACCGCAGTATGAACGCCTGCCGTCGAGGACGAGATCGAGGGTTTCATCCCACCGCGAACCCAGTCGGATCGATCGGGGCGCCTTACCCAGTGCCTTCATCAGGAGGCCCGGGGAAAGTTTTACGATCTGAGTATTGAAATCGACATCCGCCCCGGCCTCCGCAAAAATCTTCAGGGCTCTTGCAGAAGGAAATCTGACGCCGGTTTCTTGCAGAACGGTCTGGGTCGCATGGTGCAACTTTTCCAGTTCCTCCTGCCGCAGTACCTTGATCTGCATGTCCGGATCGATGATAATGGGTTCGATGCTGGCCATATTCAGGTCCTCTTTTTTTCTGTGAGCCTTTAACGGGTTAATCTGGCATGTACTTTTTTAAACTCCAGGTGTCATTTGCTGTGCGTCATTACGCCTGCGGCTGTCATTTGCGCTTCGCGCGTAATTGATTGCCTCC
>JAFDAT010000498.1 GCA_019313725.1 Deltaproteobacteria bacterium | reverse complement strand
TGCGCCCACGGCGGTCAAGGCTGCCATCAGGGAGGCATAAGCGGTCATGCGCAGGGAGTTGGCATCTTGTTTGATCGCCGTCATATTTAAAAGCACCTCGGAAATGGTCAGAAAATGAATCTCTTTTAATATTTCTTGGAGATTAGCCTTCCCTCTCCCCTGAAGGAACGTGGAAACAGTCCCCGTATACTATTTTCCGGCGTTCACCGGCTCCCGTTTCGAGAACCAGGGCGCCGTTTTCATCCACATCCACTGCCCGCCCCCGGGAAGTTCCCCGGGTCGTCGTCACCGTCACCTCTTTTCCGATGGTTGCCGTTTGTTGCTTCCATTCCGTCATGATGGTGTCAAGCTGTCCTGATGCCATCCTTTTTTCGAACGTGTTCAAAAACCGGGATAATATTTCAATTCTCGAATGTGTTTTTCCGGTCAACTGGCGGATGGAGGCGGCATAGCCCACGTCGGCCGGGGGTGCGTTGTTAACGTTTATGCCGATACCGATGTTGATGAAAGACACCCGGTCACTTTCGGCCTCCATTTCCGAAAGCATGCCCGATATTTTTTTTTCGTCCACCATAAGGTCGTTGGGCCATTTCACCCGCACCTCAATATTGCAAACCTGTTCCAGGGTTTGGGCCAGCATCAGCGAAGCGGCAAAGTTGACCCGGGGGCTCAATATGGGCGGCAATTCAGGTCTCAACACCATGGTGAAATAGAGCCCTCCCTCCGGTGACTGCCATACACGGCTGAGCCGACCGCGGCCTTTTTCCTGGACACCGGCCACCACCACGGTAAAATCGGGGGCCCCTTTCCTGGCCATGTCCCTGGCGATGTCCATGGTCGAGGTGGTGCGCTCGACATAATGCATTCTGGACATCCTTTGCGGGAACTCCCAGGGAAAAGGCGTATCCGGCGATGATCGCAGCAGGTACCCTTTAGGGGTCGATTGAATGTCATAGCCCGAAGCCTGAAGTTTCTGGATGTGCTTCCAGATGGCCACGCGCGAAACCCCCAGATGAGCGCTGAGTCTTTCCCCGGATACGACGCTCTCTTTTTCTCTCAAATTAGCGAGAATTTGATCTTTCATAAGCAAAAACCCATTTTGGTTATCCATCTGAAGGCGGGAGGTTAACGAAAAGTACGATCCCTGTCAACACCAATAACACCGTGTAGCACGGTGTTATGCAACGCGACTTCGTCGCTAAAAACCTTTACTAAAAAGGAATTAAACAAAGATAAAATTCTTGGGGTTAAATTACCGGCGGCCTCTTATCGAACCACGGGCGGGCCTTCTCCAGCTGGGCAGCCAGTTTGAACAGCGTGGTTTCGTCACCAAACCGTGCAATAAACTGCGATCCGCAGGGCAAGCCGTCCGTGTTCCAATACAGGGGAACAGACATAGCCGGCAGTCCGCACAGGTTGGCCACCTGGGTAAAGGGGGTTCTTTCCAGGCTTCTTGTGGCCATCTGGTCCACCATGCCGGAAGCCTTCAACAGCCATCCCAATTTCAAAGCATTGACTGATTTCATCATGAACACCTCAGCCGGTTTGGGTTGGAGTTCTCCAATTTTGGCCGGCGGATAGGCAATCGTCGGCGTCAGATACAGATCATAGCTTTCAAAAAATTGGCCCATTTGACGGGCGGCCGTGTCCCACTGGCGCATGGCAGTGACCATATCTCCCGATGAATATGTCCGCCCCAGGAGCCCCAGCGTCCAGGTCAGCAACTCTACATCGCCCGTGGTTGCCTTGCGTCCCAGCAATTTAGCCAGCCCCTCAATATCGGCAGCGACCTCTCCGAAGTACATGGACATGTAACTTTTGGCCAGCACCAGGCCATCCACATTGGGACCGGCTTCTTCGACGTGGTGCCCGATCTCTTCCAGCAGTCGGGCGGTCTCTTCGACGGCCCGGACGCAATCAGGGTGGACCGGCGTCTCCAGGGGAGAATGTGTGCTAAAGGCGATTTTCAACCCGGAGGGTTCCTCGGCCAGTGCACTGAGGTAGCTGGCTTCAGGCGGACGGATTTCATAGGGTGCTCCGATATCAGCCCCCTGGGTCTGATCCAGCATGGCTGCGCTGTCCCGCACCGTGCGTGTAAGGACGTGTTCCTGGACAGCCTCCTGCCATACCCTGCCGTGATCGGGTCCCGAAGGATTGCGCCCGCGTGTGGGTTTCAGACCGAACAAACCGCAGCAGGATGCAGGGATACGGATGGATCCGCCCCCGTCACCGCCTGCGGCAAAGGGCACCATACCGGCAGCCACGGCCGCCGCCGATCCACCACTGGATCCCCCGGGCGTATGGTCCTGGTTCCACGGGTTGCGGCACGGCCCGAAAAGCTCAGGCTTGGTGACACCCATCAGACCGAATTCGGGTGTATTGGTTTTTCCCAGTGTAACCACACCGGATTT
>JAFDAT010000497.1 GCA_019313725.1 Deltaproteobacteria bacterium | reverse complement strand
AAGCTTTGCAGGCTTTCGAAGCTTGGCTTAGAATCCCTTGAAGGGGTTCGGTCCGAGATCTTCGATCATCTCCACAAATTCGTTTACAATCTGCGGAATTTTATCATACTCGTCTATGGCTATTTGGAACTGCGTCACGCGCTCTTCTTCCAGGGCCAGGCTCGACAGGGCCTCGCCGATCTTCTTCATCCTGATGTCGGCCAGTTCACTGCCCTTGACAAAATGGCACTGGTAGTCGTCACCGTGTTTGCAGCCCATGAGAAAGACACCATCCATCCCCTGGGCAAGGGCATCCTTGATCCAGATGACGTTGACCGAGCCCAGACAGCGCACCGGAATGAAGCGCACGTCGCCGGAATAACTCAACCGATTCAAACCGGCAATATCCAGGGCCGGATAGGCGTCATTTTCACAGATGAGGCCGAGAACCCGCATGGGCGGCTCTCCATAATCATCCTCGGATGGAACCCCCACGGCCTTAACCATGGAACCGATGCTGTCGATGTTGTAGTCTGCAAACCCGATGATGCGTTCGGGACAGGCACCCATACAGGTTCCACAACGACGGCAGCGGGTCGGATTGGGCTTCGGGGTGCCTTTTTCATCATCATCCAGGGCTCCAAAGGGACATTCTTCGGTACAGCGCTTGCATTGGGTACAGCGCTGAAAAAAGAAGTCCGGAAAGGTCATGTCGCCGGACCTGGGATGCACGGAAACCCCCCGGTTGACCGATTCTATACATTGTATCGCCTTCAGTGCCGCGCCGGATGCATCCTCCATTGATTCCTCGATGGTCATGGCCCGACGAATACCGCCGGCGGCATAAATGCCTGTGCGCTGGGTTTCATACGGAAAACAGATGAAGTTGGAGTCTGCGTAATCGTTGAAAAGCGCATTGTCCCTGAACCCGGGACCCTGGCGGTAGGCCAGGTTGATGACCGGGTCATCCTTGGTGACGGGGATCATGCCGGTTCCCAACACGACCATGTCGGCCCTGACTCTGATTTTTTCGCCCAAAAGGGTGTTGTCCGCTTCCACGACCAGGCCATCGCCGTTTTGGGAAACCGACACGACGTCCCCCTTGGTCAGGAAAATTCCCGGGTCCTGTTGAATATATTTATAGAAATTTTCACTGAGCCCCGGCGTGCGCATATGCTGGTAGAACACATAGGCCTTACCCTCGGCAAAATCCTCCCGCACGTATTTGGCCTGTTTCAACGCGACCATACTGGTGACGGAACCGGCGTACTCGAAATCGCTGTCGCTGCCGTTGCCCGGGCTTTGGATGAAGACTACGGACTGGGCGTCTTTACCGTCCGAAGGTTTTTTGATCTTGCCTTCTTTAGCAATCCCTTCAAACTGGACATTGGTGACAACATCCGGCAATTCTCCGAAACCCAGGTGAGCAAATTCACCATCCTCAGGTTCGTAAGGCCGCCAACCGGCAGCCAGCACCACAGCACCGAACATTTCACCGTCCGGATCCATGGTCAGAATGTCATTTTTCCCCTCGTTGTACTTCAGGTAGACTTCGTGCAGTTGTTCCACATCCAGGTCTTTACCGTTTTCATCCACCTTCATCTCGTCCGGCAGCGGATAGGGTACGTCGAACTCAGTTTTTTCTCCGGGTTTTTTAAGAGTAACCACGAACTCACCCGGTTCTCCGGCAATCCTGGCCACTACGGTTTCGGTTTTGACCGTTATATTGGCCTCGGCTTCCACCTCCTTGATCATGGCCGCCACAACCGGAGGAATCAGATCTTCATAAGGATCTTCGGTGGGCAACTGTTTGCGCCAGTTATTCGCCTGGCCGCCCAGGGCGGTCGATTTTTCTATGATGGTGACCGCGTAACCGATCTTAGCCGCATCCAGTGCCGCCGACATACCGGTAATACCGCCGCCGATCACCATGATTTTCTTGCTCATGGAATCCACGATGTGGGGTTCCGGCAGATCGATCCTCTCCACCTTGGCCATGCCCATCTTGATGTAGTCTTCAGCCAGCATCAGCACCCTGTCAAAGTGCTCTTCATCGCCTTTCTGCTCTTCGGTCAATGCCGGAAATTCAGATCGCGGGTGCGACCACACCACCTGCTCACGCAAGTTAACCCGGTCGACGATACACCCGTCAAACTGGAAGACGTCATAATTGACCCGCCGCGAACAGGCGGCAATGACGAGGGTGTTGGTTCCTTCAGCAATATCCCTTTTGATCAGTTCCACACCTTCCTTTCCACAAAGGATGGGGTGTGTCTTGACCGGCAGGCCTTCTTCTTCGGGAACGGCACAAAGATCCTTCATATCGAGCGCATCCCCGATGCCACAGCCTTCGCATATATATACACCATATTTTTTATCCATGGATAACCTCCTACCTCCTCACCAGAGTTTGAATCGCTTTCAGGGCCATACCGGTTGCAT
>JAFDAT010000125.1 GCA_019313725.1 Deltaproteobacteria bacterium | reverse complement strand
GGACGTTCAGTCCAATGCGTTCAGGGTGGCAAAGGCCTGCCGCGAAGACTGGCTGGCGGCGCTTCCCGGTGATGATAATTTCAGAAAACCCGGGCCGCTACGGTTTGCCGGCAAAAGCGAAGAGGACCGGCCTATCACGCTGACGCTGAATGCGATTGGAAGGTGATACGGCTCTTGGAGGTTAGTGTGTAGCTCTTGGTTTGTTATTAACACTCCGTGTTTGATTTGGCCTTCGGCCGTAATTTATACTGCGCACGTCATTGATTGCTTCTGCCACCACGATAAATTACAGCGGAGCGAATGGCACGCAGTAAATGACCATTAATTATCGGGAGGATATGTAGAAACACATGCGCGTCGAAAAAAAAGGTATTTCCAGCCAAAAAGCCAAGGCGATTAAGAGTTTCCGCCGCCATGTATCGTCCGGCAAGGTCGACTTTTTTAAAACATTTGGCATGGATCTGGTCATGGGGAACCGGGAAGGCGTGTTTCTGGAAGACATGGACGGTCACAAGAAACTGTTCAATCTGCACTGCAATGGCGGGGTCTTCAACCTGGGACACCGGAACCCGGAACTGATTGCTCTTTTGAAGGACAGCCTGGACAGATTTGATATCGGCAACCACCACCTCATGAGCCGGATGCGGGCCGATCTCGCTGAACAGATCGCGGAATTGATGCCTGGAGATCTCGACTACACGGTATTCGGCGTTTCCGGCGGGGAGGCCGTCGACCTCGCCATAAAGGTTGCCCGCGCCTGGTCGGGACACGTAAAAATCGTCTCTGCCAAGGGGGGCTACCACGGGCACACCGGACTTGCCGTAGCGACCGGCGACAGCAGATACAGCAAGCCTTTCGGCGTGCCCACGGCCGGGTTCGTGCAGGTCCCGTTTGGAGACCTGGCCGCCCTTGAATCCGCCGTGGAGGGGGACACTGCAGCCGTCATTCTAGAAACCGTACCGGCGACAATGGGCATTGTGGTTCCCAACCGGGATTACCTGCCGGCCGTACGGGAACTGTGCAGCCGAAAAGGCGTACTCCTCATCCTGGATGAAGTGCAGACCGGGCTGGGGCGAACCGGTCGGCTCTGGGGCTTTGAGCACTATGGCGTGGTTCCGGACATGGTGGTCCTGGGAAAAGGACTTTCCGGGGGGCTGTACCCTATAACCGCAACAGTACTGCGGGCGCCGCTCGAAAAGGTTTTTCACGAAGATCCCTTCATCCACATCTCGACGTTCGGCGGAGCGGAACCGGGTTGCTGTGTTGCCGGGCGAGTGCTGAAGATTTCCTCCGACCCGGCTTTCCTGCACAGGGTCAATGCACTTGCTGTCGATTTCAGAAACTGCGTGACCGCGTTGCAGGCAAAGTATGCCGACTTCCTGATCGGTTTTCGGCAGCTCGGCCTGATGATGGGACTGGTGTTCAAAGGCGATATTTCCGGGCAGGTGGTAAGCAAAACAGCTTACGACAACGATCTTTTGATGGTGTATGCCAACAACGACCCTTCGGTCTGCCAGCTGTTGCCCCCGTTGACCATGGACAGCAGCCGGATGGCCTGGGTTGCCGAACGCCTGGACAGGGCGATGGCTCAGGCGCGTGATTTCACCTTCGGTAGAAATTAGCGCTGACGCGTGTCATTTGTGCTGCGCACGTTATTAGGCCCTTGGCCGTTATTTGCGCTTCGCGCGTAATTTTTTTGCTTGGCATTTACGATGAATTACGGCGGAGTAAATTACACACAGTAAATGACTATAAATTACATGTAAGTTGAGCAATTTGAGGATGAGACACGGAGCGATTTCAAACAAGGCGATTTTATGCAGGTAGATAAACAACTTCTGCAACATTTCGAAAGCGGATTGGACCCCCAGCGGATCGAACGGTCCGAGATTCCTGCCGTGCTGTTGGGCTACGGTGAGATATCCGCAATATTCAGGATCAAGGGAGAGGACCGGGCAGCTTTCAAGCGTATGCCGTTGTTTTCAGACCTGGGTTCGGCTGAAGCGTATGTCCGATTGTACAGGGAGTACTGTCGACATCTCGGGGAGGCCGGGCTGACCCTGCCTGATCATGATACGGTCATCATTCAGGTACCCGGTCGGCCTGTGGTGGTGTACATCGCCCAGGAAAGGTTGCCCACAGACCACTTCGGACACCGACTTATCCAGACCCTCGACAAGAAATCGTGCCTGCGGCTGATAGAGCAGGTAGCCCGGGAGATTACCAAGGTGTGGCGTTACAATGCCCATTACGCGCCGGATGTGGAACTGGCCCTGGACGGCCAGATTTCCAACTGGGTGCGGCACGGCGGGGAAAATGATCCCCTGGTTTATATTGATACCAGCACACCATTTTTCAGACTGGGAGGTGTCGAGCAGCTGGACCCCGAGCCGCTTCTAAAAAGTGCGCCCGCATTTCTGCGGTGGGTTTTAAGATGGATGTTTCTGGATGACGTGATGAACCGCTATTACGACCCCAGGCAAGTCTTGATCGATATTGTCGCCAATTTCTACAAGGAGCAACGGCCGGAACTTATTCCCGGTGCTGTTGACATCTTCAACCAGTTTCTACCAGACAAGCTGAAGCGCTTGACGGCAGCGGATGCCGAGAAATATTACCGGGAAGATAAGATGATCTGGACGCTTTTTCTCGCCTTTCGGCGCGTGGACCGCTGGTTGACCACGAAGCTGTTGCGTAGACGATATGAATTCATTCTGCCGGGGAAAATCAGGCGGTGAAAAGTGACAAAGAGACAGAGTGACAAAGTGCTGGAGGGAATAGGTTAAAAGTATCGGGTATAAGGTTGGAGGTATAAGGTGGAAGGTAGAAGACTGAAGGGGCGGTTGGCAATAAGTCAAAAGGCTCCTTCAACCTTCGGACTTTAACCTAAACCCCTGCTTTATCACTTTGTTTCTCTGTCTCTTTGTCTCTCACTTCAACCTTCAGTCTTCAACCTAAATTCCTATAGGTTTTCAATCATGTGCGACACATTCATAGTCATGCCGGCGAGTACCGGGGACGGATCGGTCCTGTTCGGAAAAAACAGTGACCGCGAACCCAATGAAGCCCAGGCCCTGGAGTACCATCCGGCCGCAGCATATTCTGGTGGTGACGCTGTCGGGTGTACCTACATTCGGGTTCCACAGGTTCGGGAAACTTTTGCTACCCTGATTTCAAGGCCTTTCTGGATGTGGGGGGCCGAGATGGGTGCCAATGAGAAAGGGGTGGTCATCGGCAACGAAGCTGTTTTTACGAAAATGCCCCGCGACAGCGAGGGCGGCCTGACGGGCATGGATCTCCTGCGACTGGCGCTGGAACGTTCGGATACGGCGGACAGGGCCCTGGAAGTGATGGTGCAGTTGCTTAAAGACCACGGCCAGGGAGGGGGGTGCGGGTACAAGAATCGTGATCTGGTGTATCACAACAGTTACATCATAGCAGACCCCGGCAGGGCCTGGGTACTGGAAACGGCGGGGCCCCTGTGGGCCGCCGCAAGAGTTCACGAGCGCTACAGCATCAGCAACGGCCTGACCATCGGTGAATCCTTCGATGAAAGCCATCCGGATCTGATAGCCGTTGCCAGGCGGAAAGGCTGGCTGAAAAAGGGAGTGACATTCCATTTTGCCCGATGTTATTCAGACTGGTTTTACACCACGTTCTCCGCCAGTCGAAAACGTCGGAGCCGATCCGTGAATCTGTTAACCCGGAGCGCTGACACTTCAGGACCGGGGTTGGCGATGCGGATCCTGCGCGATCACGGCCCCGATCCGGAATACAGACCGGGAGCACATTTTCTACTGGATCGTCTGTGTGCACATGCTGCCAACGCTCTTACGCGGGACGCGGCCCAGACAACGGGTTCCCTTATCGCCCATCTCAAACCGGACCAGCAGACATTCTGGGCAATCGGAACTTCCGCCCCGTGCACCGGCATCTTCAAACCTGTCTGGATTGGTAACCACGGGCTGCCGGACATAGGGCCCGAACCGGGTGCGGTCTATAATGCTCAATGCCTGTGGTGGCTCCACGAAAACCTTCATCGACTGGTCATCGAAGATTATGGCAGCAGGATTTCAATTTACGCCAAGGAACGGGATGCGCTGGAAAGGCGGTTTATGGAGCAGGCTGAAAATGCGGATTCCACTGACAGGGGGGAGATATCACGCGCCGCCTTTGATGAGGCCAGACAAAAGACCCTTCAGTGGATCGAACGCGTAGGGAAATCCAATATCAACAGGCGCGAAAACCTGGTGTTCAGGCGCTACTGGGAAAAACAGAACCGGCTTGTCTTATAAGAAATCAGTGTTTTTTGATTTCGAGCCGAATAAATATTGGACAAATACGATATACGTTGCCATATTGAAGTTTCATTTATATATAGGTTAACAGAAAGGCGATCGGAACGGGAAGGCAATCAGATTAGATGGTCGATATCCGCAGAAAAGATGTCAGCGTCAAGATGGAGAGAAGGGCACACCCCAGGCTGGAGTTTCATTGTACTGCCAGGGTCGTCGGCATTAAAGATTCTGTAAACATTACCGACATCAGCCTTGGTGGATTTTTTTTCGAACTTAAACTGAGTGCCAAGCTGAGGATGGGGCAAATTGCCAATGTTGCCATTAGCCTGCCTACGGAAAATGAGCCTATGCGGATCAAGGTCAGACTTATCAACCAGACCGAGAGAGGCGTCGGCTGTGCATTTGTCGATCTTGCCCCCAATCAGAGGCGTGCCATCCGCAATTGTTTTGAAACATTCAAAGACACGATACCGATTGGCTAAATTAGCCGGATAGTAATATCATGCATTCCCGCAAAGGCTTCGCTCGACGGGTCCATCTGGGTGAGCGGTGTCATTCCCGATACCAGAGAATTCAAGTGATTGTCGTATATAACCCCACCCAGGTCCTTTGGCTTGATCATCAGATATTTTTCTGAAACGAGTTGAATGATGTGGCCGGCATTTTTGTCTTTGTGGCTGCGGGCCATATTGGTGACCAGTGCCGGTTGAATGGTTGCGAGTTCCTTTTTCAGAAAGTCCGCCGTATCGGGCCCGCCATCGCGGCGAATGACCCGGAACAGTTCATTGATGGTTCTCACGTTCAATTCATTTTTCGGGTCCATGGCGGATTTGATGATGGCCAGCAGGCCCGGTTTCTGGCTCGTGATGCGACTCAGTTTCCGATACACGGCATTGCGCACGAAGGCGTAGGAGTTCTGTATGGAAATGGGTTGGGGCGTGAGCATGACAATCTGCCGGTCGGCGATGAGAAAGAAATCGAGAACGTTGTAGGATGTCCCCGCCCCCAGATCCAGGATGACAAACTCGGCATCCAGCTGGCGGAGTCCCTGGATGATTTTGACTTTCTGGGCGAATTGAAGGTTGGCCAGGGAGAGGATTTCACTAGCTCCGCTGAGCAGGCGCAGATTTTCGACTCCCGTACTGATGCAGATATCTTCCAGGCTCGGGTATTTCTTGGTGATGAAATCATTGATAGTTCTGGGCGGATTTTTAATGCCCAAGAGGGTGTGAATATTGGCTCCACCCAGGTCGACATCGACGATAATGGTGCGTTTGCCCATCCGTACCAGCCAGAGCGCAAAAATCGTACTCAGAACACTTTTGCCGACGCCTCCTTTTCCACCACCGACGGCCCATATTTTCGGCGGTACTGCCGGTTGTTTCGTATGGTTTTCTGTCACAGTAATCCTTTCGTGGCACCCGGTGGATGCCGGTTGTTGGCTTTTGATCACGGGTTGGGCGGCACATCGACGAGGTTGGCCCTGTCAAACAGTCAGCAAAGCGCCCAATACGATCAGCTAACAGTATTACGATTTCATATAGTCATCCCACAAATTCCAGAGCAGATTTTGTTCAGCGTCGCCGCCTGAACAGTATGCTTCCAAAGCGTTCCTGTCGGAATCGCTTAACGGGTCGAACTGGATTCCCACAAGAATGCTCGTTTTGGTATTTTCCGCGTCTTTTGAAACCCAGACAATGGCGCCGCCCAGCTTCAGGGTCACACCTGCATTGGGCAGTTTGATTTCGATATTCACGCGGGCATTTTTAAACGCTTCCACCGGGGTCGACCAGCGCATTTCCCCCAGATCGACGCACGCGCCGCCCAACGAAATGTCCCTTGTAAAACCAGCTGTCTTGACGGGAGGGTCATCCTCCTTGCCCGGGAAAATGGTCAAATCCACCTTGGTGGGGATCTCGTGCCTGACGAACCGGCGGACGCTCGACCACACACGGCCATCCTGGGTTTCATCCGGGTCCTTGTGGAGTTTCGCCAGCAGCAGTTCGACCCTGGGGTGCTTTTGGCAGAGGCTTTGAAGTACCTGCCTGTTAATTTTGACCAATTCTACATGGCTCAGGGATTCGACATCCGATCTCGAGGTGCTGTCCATGGCAAGGGGATAAATATCCCCGAATATGTCATTATCGAACAGCTGCCGCACCGATGCCTGGCGGTCGGATTCATCTGTGCCTGTGGAGAGGTAGGTGGTTTCCTTCAGGGTACCGGAAACAATGAAGAAGAGTTCATCGGCTTTGTCTCCAAAATTCTTGACAGCGAAATTGGCGGGATACTTGAGTCTGACAAGCCGCAGCATGACGGCGACAAGCTCCGGGTAGGACAAAGCGGCAAAAAAGTTCTGCAGAGGGGTTTCCGCCGTTATGGCGGACTGCACGGCGGCGTGGAAAAGACGGCCCTGATCATGTGTGGGTTTGGTTATGCTCCAGGCCAGAATCGTGGCTACGATGGCCTGAAGGCTCCGGCCTGTGCCCAGATACAGGGTGGTCGCCCGTTCATATGCCATGACAGCCTGGGGGTGATCGCCCCGGCTCAGGAGAAAATCGGCATAAGCTCTGTGCAGCGACGCCCTTTCCGGGGACTGTTCAATAAGCCGCTCGAATTCCGCTCTGCTTTCGATGATGATGGTGTCCTCACGGATGCGGGCAACTATACTTTCATGGGACTCATTCTGAATATTCAATATAGACTCCCCGAGTTAAAAGTTCTATTTCAGGTTGTAGGGTTTTGTAGCCTCGATAACCGCGTCAATACGCTTATTCATAATTTCACTTTTTTGATGCATTAGCTGGATGATTTCATAAAAGGCATCCATACGTTTGTTGATTTTTAACACAATTTCACCCATCTGTGAAAATTTTTCATGCAGCGCATCCACCCGGTCCTGAAAGTCGGTACCCGGGGATGATGTCGGCAGGGATGAACGATCGGCGTTAAAGTCACTGATCATGTTCTCCAGATCAGCCTTTTCTTCATTCGAGAGCCCCAGATCGAAACCTTCCTGATTCTTTTGCGCCATTCATTAACCCTTCAGTTTACTTCGGATTTGCGTCTTCATATTGTTGAAACTTTTCTTTGATTCTTGCATCGATGGAGGCCATGATGTCGGCGGTTGTTTTCAGTTCCCGACCTGATTCAGCGCGGTGAGCTTTCTCTGCGCTGTTTTTCTTTTGCAAAAGCAGAAAGCCGACAAGGGCAAGAATGACGATGGATATTCCGGCGAACACGACAATCAGGTACTGCTGGAATTTTCCAGATGCTTCCGCCGGTTTTTTGCCGCCGGCGGCTTTCGGTGTTTTTGCAGGTACTGTCTTCTCAAGCAACAGATCGGCAGGTTGTGCCGGTGCTTTTTTTGTCGGCACTGCAGGAGCGGTCGACGTTTCGACCGATGTCTCTTCTGCAGGTATTGCCGGTGTTGATATTCCGCTATTCTGGCCCTGTACTTTTACCGGGGGGTCTTTTTTGACGGATGTGGGTTCAGGATCTGCCGGGGTTTTACCCAAGGTTGGCGGATCCGGCTCCTTTTCGAGTGGTATATCGTCGGTTGCTTGGGTTTTGAAGAATTCCTTGACAATGAGTTTGTTCAGCAGTACCCGGGGTTTAGCGACCGCCACGGGGTAAAGATCGAAAACGACCCTGTGCGGTTCGCTCAAAGTAAATGTCTTCATGCGGTAACGGGGTATAGATAGGGCTACGTCGGCCACAAGATTCCGGCCATCCTGGTGAACTTCGATAGATTCAATGGGGGGTGAAAATTTATTCAAACGGCTTTGCGGGAGCCCCGATGTGGTTTCCATGAAGGTGAGCGAGAGCCGCCCCTGTTCCGCATTGCCTTTGACCCGGTAGCGGGCCGGCGCTTCGAATTGAAATACGAGCCGGGTGAATCCGCTTTTTGTGCCGGACCTGATCTCCCGGAGCTCCAAGGCGGCAGCCGGCCCGCTTATAAAGGCAAACAGTACCAGAATCGAAAGAACGAACAATATTGTACGGGAGTCTGATTTTATCATTTTCAGAATATTCAGCACAATGAAAAAGGAATAGTCAACAACGCAGCCGTGTATAACAGCAGCGTGATACGCGTTGTTATACACTGAGGATGATATAAAATCCTTGGGGGAAGAATAGATAAGAATTGTTAGTATGTCAAGTATTTGTAGCGAAGGTAAAAGGTAAAAGACTGAAGGTTGAAGGCAGGATCATCGATGTCCAAGCGTTCCTTCAGTCTTCGACCTTCGGCCTTTCACTTTCTCATCATCCGATATTGTGGTATCCGACCAGTGATCCAGTCAAGTTCGTCATCAGCATGCCGGCTGATAACTGCACAACAGTTCTTCCGCCATGTAGTCGCCGGTG
>JAFDAT010000124.1 GCA_019313725.1 Deltaproteobacteria bacterium | reverse complement strand
TACCCTGAATCCCATTTCAGCAAACACACCGGCCAAGTTTAAAGAGATCGTTGTTTTTCCCACACCACCTTTGTTGTTATAAATACCGTAAATATTCGGCATGTTGTCTTTCTCCATTTTATTTATTAGATTAAACGTTCCACCCATTTACCTTAATAAGCGGACGAAGGTTACCATTAATTTCACTGGGGTTAGAAAAAAGAGTAGGGTAGGGAGGAACTAAAGCGTAATGCGGTGCTATTTTGGGTTAAGTGGTTCGGTAACACAGTTTTACATGTGAATACTTCAAAGCCATATTGATACACTTCTGATACACAAAAAAAGGGGCTATGAAATTCATAACCCCCTTTAATTATTATATAATAATGGTGCCGAAGGCGGGATTTGAACCCGCACGCCCGTAAGGCACTACCCCCTCAAGATAGCGTGTCTACCAAGTTCCACCACTTCGGCACAAAGAATATAAAAATTTCATGCTGTGCATCTTATCAACACCGCCCATGAAAGCAGCGTATGGCTGCATTCTTTTGAGCGCTGTTGAACATGAAAATTTATTCGGTCTTTTCCTGGGTTCCAGCAGCAGGTGAGGGCACTGTCTCTTCAATGGGTGCTGTTGTTTCCATGATGACCGATTTACCATTCTTGTTACCGGCGACATAGGCCAGCGTAAGCGAGGTGAGCATGAAAACAATGGCGGCAACAGTGGTGGCCTTGCTTAAAAAAGTCGAAGCACCTGTGCTCCCAAAAAGGGTCTGGCTGGACCCTCCGCCAAATGCCGCGCCCATATCCGCCCCTTTTCCGGTCTGGAGCAGGACGATCATGATAAGGGCGATTGATACAATAATATGAATAATAATTACGAGTATTGACATATAGTTATTCCCGAAAATTGAATTATTTACTTTAAGTTTTAAAACTTCACGATCTGACTGAATGTTTCCGCATCCAGACTCGCTCCTCCAACCAGAGCGCCGTCAATATCGTGCATGGACATCAGTTCGGCGATGTTGCCGGGTTTGACGCTGCCACCGTAAAGGATCCTGATCGATTGTGCCAGGGGTTCGTCGAATTGCTTGGCAATGGATGCCCGCAAAAACGTATGAACCTCCTGGGCCTGTTCTGACGTGGCGGTTTTGCCTGTTCCTATGGCCCAAATCGGTTCATATGCAACGACCAAATCTCTCAGATCGTCTGAAACAAAATCCTTTAACCCAGTTTGCACCTGTTTGTCAAGCACTGAAAATGTAAGATTTAAATCGCGTTGCGCTTCGGATTCCCCGATGCAGAATACCGTTTTCAGGCCGCAGGAGAGGGCGGCTTTAATCTTTTTGTTGACGGTTTCATCGGTTTCGCCAAAGTATTGCCGTCTTTCGGAATGCCCGATGATAACACTGCTGCAGCCCGCCGATTTAAGCATGCCGGCGGAAATTTCCCCGGTGAAAGCACCTTCTTCTTCCCAGTAGAGATTCTGGGCACCCAGGTCAACCCGGCTGCCTTTAACAACACCATACACCGAAAACAGCGATGTGAAGGTGGGGGCGATCATGATATCGGTGTCGGTTACACCATCCACCAGGCTTGTGAGTTTCTGGGCGGCTTCGACAGATTCCTCACAGGTTTTGTACATTTTCCAGTTGCCGGCGATGAGTGGTCTGCGGTTTGACATGATAAACAACCTTTCGTGTATCATTCCACGCGTTCAAATTTTAAACGTGAGCGAAGCGAACAAATTAAAAAAATATTACAATAAAAGAATCGGGCGAGTTGGTCTTTACGCGCCCGATTCTTTTATAGCATGGAACCGATCATGGCGGCGAGATCCACCATACGGTTTGAATATCCCGACTCGTTGTCATACCAGGACAGGACTTTGACCATCTTGTCGATGACGTAGGTCGTATCGGCATCCAGGGTGGAAGA
This sequence comes from Deltaproteobacteria bacterium, assembly GCA_019313725.1. Taxonomy (GTDB): domain Bacteria; phylum Desulfobacterota; class Desulfobacteria; order Desulfobacterales; family B30-G6; genus JAJDNW01. The sequence continues at coordinate 6,752 of JAFDAT010000124.1, read as the reverse complement.
GAGTGTGGAACCGTTGTAGTCGGTTGAAACCAGGGGAAGTTCGGAGTACCCCAGGACCCCGGCAAGCGCGTTTTCAGATGCATTTTTCATGGCCTGATTCACATCGGAAACGGTGACACCCGATTTCTCGATGGTGGCCACAAGATCGACTATGGAAACATTGGGTGTGGGCACTCTGATGGCCAGGCCGTTTAGTTTGCCGGCAAGTTCCGGCAGCACCAGGGACACGGCCTTGGCAGCACCGGTGGAGGTCGGTATCATGGACAGGGCCGCGGCTCTGGCCCGCCTGAGATCCTTGTGCGGAAAATCAAGAAGACGCTGGTCCCCCGTATATGAATGAATGGTGGTCATCAACCCGGCCGTGATGCCGAAATTTTCCAGCAAAACCTTGGCGATGGGCGCAAGGCAGTTGGTGGTGCAGGAGGCATTGGAAATGATGTGGTGCTGTCGCGGGTCGTAGGTATTCGAGTTCACCCCCATGACGATGGTAGCGTCCGGATCTTTGGCCGGTGCTGAAATAATGACTTTACGCGCACCGGCAGTAAGGTGTTTGGCCGCGTTCGCCCGATCACGGAACAGGCCTGTGCATTCGGCGGCAATATCCACACCAAAGGCTTTCCAGTCCAGTTTTTCCGGGTCACGCACCGCCGTGTAGGCGATGGATTTACCGTCCACCTCGATGGCGTTGTCTTTGGAGACGACCTCCATTTCCAGCTTGCCGTGCACCGAGTCATAGGTCAAAAGATGTGCCATGGTGGCGGCGTCGGTCAGATCGTTTATGGCCACAACCTCAACATCCGGATGTTTGAGGGCCGCCCTGAATACAAGCCGACCGATTCTGCCGAAACCGTTTATGCCTATCTTGATTGCCATGTTCTTTCCCCCCTGTAATATTGGGCCTGAATAAGCAGTGCTTATTTTGGACGTTTGCTGCCTTTGAGTATCCCGCTGGCCATGGAGATACTTTTCTTGCCGTATGCTTCAAGATGAGTGGCGAGTTCGGTAAGTGCCATTTTTTCCCTTGCGCTGACGGCCTTGATCAGCACGGGCAGGTTGACACCGGAAATCACTTCCACTTTGCCTTCTTCGAGGAATGAGTAGCTCAAATTGGATGGGGTTCCCCCGAACATATCCGTCAGGATCAGCACACCTTCCTTTTGTTTGACTTTTTTTATTGTTTTGGCGATATCCGACCGCAGGGCATCGACTTTTTCGTTGATGTCAATGGAGACGGACGCCACTGCATCGGGCTTGTGCCCGAGGATGAATTCAGCGGCATCGATAAGTGCGTCGCCAAGCTGTCTGTGAGTAACAATGATAATTCCGGTCATGATTTCCTCTGGTTAATTAATTACGCTGACAAACCTTCTGGTTCCTGCCTCTATTCCTGCTCAATATCCCTGTGGGAAAGATTGACGTCCCTGTCCGGCAGATCGATGTGGCTGTAAATAGACTCCGCAATGACAACCGAACGATGGCGGCCTCCGGTGCATCCGACGGCAATTGTCAGATAAGCCTTGCCCTCTCTTTCGTACAGGGGGATCAGATAGTCGAGCAGGTCCTGGTATTTTTTAAGGAATGCCCCGGTTTCGGGTTTGCTCAACACGAATGATTTTACGGTGTCATCCAGCCCATCCAGGAGCTTTAGCGCCGGCACGAAATAGGGGTTGGACAGAAACCGGACATCCATGATCAGATCCGCGTGAAGGGGGATACCGTACTTGAAACCAAATGACAACACATTAATACGAAAGGTGTTCAGCTCAGCATTCTTTTTTAAGATTTCAAAAATAACGGATTTTAAATCATGCACGTTGTAGGTGGAAGTGTCGATAACCTGACCGGCTTCGTTTTTTAGGCCCTCAAACATTTTTTTTTCGGCCCGCACCCCCTTAAGGAGACTACCACCCCGGGAGAGGGGATGGTGCCTCCGGGTCTGGGAATATCGTTGTAAAAGGGTTTTTTCATCCGCCTCCAGAAATACGATTTCAAAATAAAACTGCTTCAATGCAAGCTCTTCCAGCACGGGTTTGTAGCTGGAAAGAAATTCCTTTTCGCGCAGGTCCATCACAAAGGCGAATCCCGGGAGATCGGGATCATCCCAGGAGTATCTGTCCAGAAACGTCGGCAAAAGCGCTACGGGCATGTTGTCCACGCAGTAGTAACCGGCATCTTCGAAAGTGTCCAGTGCCGTGCTTTTACCCGAACCCGAGCGTCCCGTGATGATGAATATTTTTTTTTCTTTCACATTCGTTCAATTTTTCATGCCGACCGGGTATAGCGGAGTAGGGCATTTCTTATGGTCGGGAAAATGATGAAGAGCATCTGGGACTGCTATTGCCTTGCACGCGTCGAAAGCGTTAGAATTCTTCGTCTTCCGCCTGGATGATGTTAAATATATCATCTTGGCCGGCAGCGTTGATCAACCGTTCCTTGAATGACTCATTTTTTAGCAGTCTTGATATACGGGCCAGCATTTTGAGGTGTAGACCGGTGGAATTCTCAGGGGTCACCAGGAGAAAGAAAACGTGGGTCGGCTTGCCGTCCATTGAATCGAAATCGACCCCTTTGCGGCTCAGGCCGAAGCCCAGTACGATGTTTTCGAGATTTTTCAGTTTACCGTGCGGAATGCCGACACCGCCGCCGATCCCAGTGCTGCCCAGCCTTTCACGATCAAGGAGTACCCTGACGAGGCCTTCTTCGCTGACGTTGGCCACCTTTGCCACGGGTGCCACCAGTTCCTCTATAATCCCCTTTTTATCCTTGGATTTAAGGTTTTCCAGGATAGCTTCCTTCTGCAGTACTTCCAGAATTTTCATTTCGATTCACCGTGTTAATTGCTCGGCTGAATTAATCCGAAGTGTCCGTCTTTTCGCCGATAGAGGACGTTGATGCTGTCTGTGCGTGCATTGGTAAAAACCAGAAAGTTGTCATCCACAAGGTCCATCTGCATGACAGCCTCGTCGATGTCCATGGGTTTGTACTCGATATTTTGAATTTTTATTTGCTTTTCGATATCGTCTTCACCCGGAAAGGTTTCTTCAGCAGACCCGGCTTTTTCCCTGAACTTGGCTCCGGCCCTTCGCTCACGTGTTTTTTCCTTGTTCTTTTTAATCTGAGATTCAAGCTTGTCCAGAACCATGTCAATGGCGGAGTACATGTCTTCGGTTTCTTCCTTGCCGTTGATGTTCAGCCGGTCTCCGTTGATGTTGATTTCGGCAATATGGCGAAATTTTTCGACGGACAGTACCACACTGGCTTCCCCGGGATTGTAAAGGTACTTGTCAAATTTATCCAGCTTGTCGGATACGTAGGATCTTAAATTGTCGGAGGAATCAATGTTTTTAAAAGTTACCGATGTCTGCATATAGACCTCCCTATAACTGTTTGCGTTTATTCGATGATAATACACCCAGCATCTCACGGTATTTGGCCACCGTCCTGCGGGCTATATTGATGTTTTCCGTTTTGAGCATTTCGGCCATTTTACTGTCACTGTAAGGCTTTTGGGGATTTTCGTTTTCGATAATTTTTTTAATTTTTTCCTGCACACTCGCCGAAGCGATAGCCTCGCCGTGGACACGCTTAATAGAACTGTTGAAAAAATATTTCAACTCAAAAATACCCTGGGGCGTGTAAGCATATTTGTTGGTCGTTACCCGGCTTATGGTCGATTCGTGCATGCTGATATCTTCGGCAACATCCCTCAGAACCATGGGCTTGAGTTGGGTGATGCCGTGTTCGAAAAAAGCGCGCTGAAATTTGAGAATGCTCTCCATGACTTTGTAGATTGTTTTCTGTCGTTGGTGAATACTTCGAATCAGCCAGGCGGCGGATCGCAGCTTTTCCTGAAGGTACTCCTTGGTGTCTTCGGAAACGGTTTCTCCCTTGGAAATGGCTTTTTTATAAAACTGGTTGACCCTGAGTTTGGGCATACCGTCGTCGTTCAAGACAATGATGAAGTCGCCTTCGGATTTGTAAACGTGAATGTCCGGGGTGATATATTGCGGCTCCTCCTCGCTGAACTGTCTGCCCGGCCTGGGTTCCAGGCTTTTGATCACATTGACGACCGCAATGACATCTTCAAGGCGAACTTTTAACGCCCTGCAAATGGCCTTGTAGTTCTTGTTTTCCAGATGCGCGAGGTGATCGGTGATGATTTCCGTCAGAAGGTCGTCTTCCAGTCCCAGGTGTTTTGCCTGTATCAGCAGGCACTCTCCCAGATCCCGGGAACATATCCCAATGGGATCAAACGTCTGCAGAATCGCCAGAACGTTTTCCACCGTTTCAAGCTCACAACCACTGTTTTCAACGATATATTCAAGCGTAGCATCCAGGTATCCGTCTTTATTCAGATTGCCGATAATGAGGCTCCCGATTCTCTCCTCTTCAGCGGAAGGAAAGGTCATCAGAAACTGCCAGAGCAGGTGATCGGTCAGGGATTCTTTTTTTGAAATAAAGGCGTCGAACCTTGGTGAATCTTTGCCCTCGGACTCGAAGTTGACCCTGCCTGGAGAGTTGTATTCATCCAGGTAATTGCTCCAGTCGATCTCATCGGGGATCTTTTCTTCGATGGTGACTTCTTTTTCAGACGGTGCTTCCTCGGCACTGGTTTCAGGCTTTTCCGGCTGTTCCTCACTGGTAATAACGTCCTGCACCTCTTCAAGCGCAGGATTTTCCTCCAGTTCCTGACTGATCTTGTCCATCAGTTCCAACCGTGAAAGCTGAAGAAGCTTGATTGCCATCTGCAGCTGTGGCGTCATGATGAGCTGCTGGGTCAGTTTTAGCTGCTGCCGGAGTTCAATAACCATCTTATAACCTGAATTCGTCTCCTAAATAGATACGACGGGCAATTTCGCTTTGAGCAATTTTCTCAGGGGAGCCCGATTCGATTACCTGCCCATCATTTAATATATACGCTTTATCGCAAGCTTCAAGTGTTTCTCTTACATTATGATCTGAAATGAGAATACCGATGCCCCTGCTTTTCAAGTGGGCTATTATTTTTTTGATGTCGATAACTGCCAGAGGGTCTATACCAGCAAAGGGTTCATCAAGCAAAATAAAAGATGGGTTTGTCACCAGACACCGGGCGATTTCAAGGCGGCGCCTTTCCCCCCCGGAGAGCACGTTGGCCCGCTGGTCGGAAAGCCGTTTGATGCCCAGTTCATCAAGGAGTCGATCCGCGCGTTCCTTTCGTTCCGCTCTGGAAAGGGGCATGGATTCCAGGATTACCATGATATTTTGTTTAACCGTCAGTTTGCGGAAAATAGATGACTCCTGGGGCAGGTAGCCTAGGCCGCGCCTGGCTCTCTGGTACATGGGCAGATCGGTGATCTCCATGTCGGCGAGGTACACATGCCCCTCGTCGGGTTTCACCATGCCGATGGTCATATAGAAAGTTGTGGTTTTTCCGGCACCATTCGGTCCCAGAAGACCGATCACGTCACCGGATTCAACCGCTATATTTACAGCGTTGACGACTTTTCGCCCCCGGTAGATTTTGACCAGCTTTCGGACGGATAGGAATGACATCGTTACCCAATTCGATCGGTTTAAATAAAATTATGGTTTCATCTCCGGTAAAGGCAAGCCTTTGTCTTCCGAAAAAAATTGCGCTTCCACGCGTTCACCCGCACCGCCTTCAACATTGATGCGGTTGTCAGCCTGATGCAAGGTAATGGTGGATCCCGTGATGGAATTCTTCCCGCTGACGATTTTAGAGCCCGGACCGGACAACACGATGGTCTGGTCTTTCGGGGACCACTCTGCACGTTGGGTGGTGGCTATCTGGTCGTCAAAAGTAATTTTCACATTTCCTTCAGCCACAATGCTTTTAATGGATTCAGCGCCAGGTTTGTTCTGATTGTCCTTCACCGTCGTATCGCTGTAATATATTTTCAGTCGGTCAGAAAAAATGGCCATGTCATTGCGCCGTACGTTGACATGCCCTATGAATTCCGCATTGCGGGACAGGGTGTCCGTCACCAGCCGGTCGGCCGTGATACGAATCATATTATCCACGGCCGGTTTTTCAGAGGCTGTTTCCACACCGTCGTCGGCAAATACAGGCATATCCGCGCACAGTGTCAAAATCAATAAAACCGTACCCAAAAGCCTTGGCACACACTCCTTATTCTTAAAAATTAGTTGCTTCACTGAGAACACCTTTGATGTTGCCTTGAAAGTCCGATTTCCGGGTATTCAAATCAACCGAGACCGTGTCGCCGGACAGGCTGAACATTTCACCGGATACCTTGACCCGATCGTCAGTGTGCAGTACACGCAGCCCGTGGTCGTAGTTCAAGGATTCTGTTTCAATGCGATAGGTTCCATTGTCCACCAAAATATTGCCTTCTGCGGCGATATTGTTGGACTCGGTGTGCAGAAACCCACGATCGGCCGTCAATTTGACTTCGCTGCCGTCCTCCATGAAAAATACGACCTCGATGTTGTCGAAAAGAGCACGTTTTTCTTTATCGATATAATGCGCGGCATCCGCTACCAGACTCCACTCCTTGACACCATTTCGGGTTGCAGTATGATGCACTTTGCCCAGCGAAATATTAGCCTTGCTTTGATCGGCGGACAGCAGCGGCTCACTGTGGTCCTTGTCTTTTCGGTATCTCACGAAAGTGCCCAGCACAATCCCGATGGTAATAACGATGGCTAAAATCAGAGCAATTTTCAGATGACGCTGTTTTTTTTTAAAACTGGCCAAGGTATTTGTACTGTTTCCCCGATTATGGGCG
>JAFDAT010000123.1 GCA_019313725.1 Deltaproteobacteria bacterium | reverse complement strand
CGTGCAGCTACCTTGTGCTCTTCACACATTTTATGAACCACTTTGACCAGTTCTTTCCGGCGCTCTTCGGTGAGCGGTGGGATGGACAGCCGAATAATCTTACCGTCATTGGAAGGCGTCAGTCCGAGATCTGATTTCAATACCGCTTTTTCGATATCTTTAAGGACGGAAGCGTCCCAGGGCTGGATGGTAATAAGACGGCTCTCCGGAACGGCAAGCGTTGCCATCTGATTCAGCGGAGTTACAGTCCCGTAGTAATCCACCCGGATGCCGTCCAGGAGGGACAAAGAAGCGCGTCCTGTCCGGATGCGTTTCAATTCATTTTCCAGGGCGGTAATCGTCTTTCCCATGCGATCTTTAGTATCTTCGTGGATTTCTGCAATCATGATGTATTACCCTCTGGGTTTGGGTTGTCTGTTTTATTATCACCGGGGTCCGCCAGGCCTGAGTTGATCGCGTCAGGCTCAATTATGAATACGGGTCCCTATCTCCTCTCCGCAGCTGACGCGTTTGATATTGCCTTTTTCTTTCAGGCTGAAAACCACCAACGGCAGCTGGTTATCCATGGCCAGGGATATGGCCGTCATATCCATCACCCGCAGCTGCTTTTCCAACACCTGCATGTAAGAGATACTCTTAAACACTTTGGCCGACGGATCTTTTTCCGGATCCGCATCGTAGAGGCCATCCACCTTGGTGGCCTTGAAAAGAATCTCGGCATGAATTTCCTGAGCCCGCAAAACTGCCGCCGTGTCGGTGGTAAAATAAGGGTTTCCGGTCCCCGCGGCAAAGATGACGACCCGTCCCCGCTCTAGATGCCTGGCCGCCCGCCTACGGATATACGGCTCGGCCACTTCACGCATCGATATGGCGGTCTGGACCCGGGTCTGTATATCATGCTTCTCGAGAGAATCCTGCAACGCCAGGCTGTTCATGATGGTTGCCAGCATTCCCATATGATCGGCTGAAGTTCTTTCCATTCCTAAAGAACTTGCCGCCACACCACGAAAAATATTTCCGCCCCCCACAACAATGGCAATTTCTATGCCGAGATCGTAAATGGAGCGGATCTCCATGGCAACATAGTCCAGCATCTCCGGGCTGATGCCGAAGCTCTGGTCACCCATAAGGGCCTCTCCGCTCAACTTCAGCAGGATTCTCTTATAACGAGGCGCTGACAATTTTATGCTTCTCCGATCTGAAACCTTGCAAACCGTTTTACAGTAATTTTTTCACCCGTTTTGGCGATCACGTCATTCAGATAGTCCGCTATGCTCATGTTGGGGTCTTTGACGTAGGCCTGATGCATCAGGCAACTCTCTTTGAAGAACTTGTTGAGTTTGCCTTCCGCGATCTTGTCGATCATCTTCTCGGGTTTCCCCATCTCCAGCGCCTGGGCCCGGTAGATTTCTTTTTCCCGGTCGATGACTTCCCGGGGCACGTCTTCCTCCACAATTCCCACCGGGTTTGAAGCGGCGATATGCATGGCGATATTTTTGACAAAATCCAAAAAATCATCTGTTTTCGCAACAAAATCGGTTTCAGAATTTACTTCCACAAGGACCCCGATTTTACCGCCCATATGAATATAGGACTGAACGGCGCCTTCCCTGGCAACTCGGCCGGCCCGTTTCTTTGCCGTGGCCAGCCCTTTTTTTCTTAAAAAATCCACCGCTTTTTCGATATCGCCCTCACACTCCGTGAGCGCCTGCTTGCAATCCATTATGCCCGCCCCAGACTTTTCGCGGAGCTGCTTAACCATTCCAGCACTAATTGTCGTCATTTTCTACTCTCCTGTATCCTCGGCAGGCGGAGTCTCTACACCGGCATCCGCCGCTTCCTTGCTTTCGATTTCAGTTTCCGGTTTTGCACCTTTGCGTATAATCTCAACCACGGGTCCGTCCGAACCATCGGAAATAATTTTCCTTTCTCCCGGCTTCAGGTCAGCTGAGGCGGTTTCGATTTCGGACTCATCTTCCACATCCTTGTCCACCTTGGCCTGCTGCCTTTCCTTATAAAGCGCCTGGCCCTCGATGCAGGCTTCGGCAATTCTGGAAGTGATCAGCCGTATGGCGCGGATGGCATCATCGTTTCCGGGAATAAGATAGTCGATATCGTCGGGGTCGCAGTTTGTATCGACAATGGCAACGATGGGTATGTTCAGCCGTTTTCCCTCACGAACAGCAATGGCTTCGTTTTTAGGGTCAACTACGAAAATGGCTCCCGGAAGTTTTGTCATTTCCCGGATTCCGCCTAGCGTGCTGTCCAGTTTAATCCGCGCTTTTCCAAGTTTCAGCCGCTCCTTTTTCGGAAACATTTCAATGGACCCATCGTTTTCAATGGTGTTCAGGTAATTGAGGCGGTCGATACTCTGCTTGATCGTTTTGAAATTTGTCAGCATCCCCCCAAGCCATCTGTTGTGCACATAATACATCTCGCACCGGTTGGCTTCCTCATAAATGGATTCCCGGGCCTGCTTCTTGGTCCCCACAAACAGGACGGATTCGCCGTTGGCCACCGTCTCGGTGATAAAGTCGTAGACGGATTTGAACATCCGGACGGTTTTCTGCAGATCGATGATGTAAATACCGTTTCTTGCTCCAAAAATATAGGGTTTCATCTTCGGGTTCCACCGTTTGGTCTGATGCCCGAAATGAACACCGGCTTCCAGAAGCTCTTTCATTGTAATGTACGCCATTTCATTCTCCTTTGTGTTTGGTTTTTCCTGCGCCCTTATCCACCCCGTTTGCGACTTTTCAATTGTTTTCAATAGCTTGAAAAGCACCGGCATCCGGGTCCAAGAGCGGGTGTGATTAAAGCGATAATGACTAACAGATTATTCCTGGCTGTGCAAGCTATTTTTTACCCGTGTGTTTTCTAAAAAAAAATCCCGCACCACTATTGATGACAACTGCTATCGTTGCGACAGGATTTCAGCCCACGGCTTTTCTCAACCGGTCATTGCGGTGGATACCGCTGTAATCCTTGATAAACGTTATCTGGTCATAGCAGCCCTTGTGCCCGACGATTTTCGCGATTTGGTCCTTCTGACCATATCCGATCTCCAGCAGCAGGAATCCTCCGGGAACCAGACAGTCCGGAGCAGTATCGATGATCTCCTGCAAGCACCCGAGTCCATCTGTTTTGCCGTCAAGCGCCTGGTGCGGTTCATACCGATGAATCTCGGGCTGCAGACCGCTGATCTCAGGCCTGGGGATGTACGGCGGATTCGACAGTATCAGGTTAAAACGTGCCCCGGTTTTCTTCACGGATGACAACCAGTCCGCGGCAAAAAAATGGATGGCGGTTTGCTCGTGGGCAATACCGTTCATCCGGGCCACCGCCAGCGCCTTTACCGAAATGTCCGAGGCGAAATAGTGATGCCGGGACTGTTGGCTGGCAAGCGCTACGGTCACCGCACCCGACCCCGTACCAAGCTCCAGTATGTTTAGCGCACAGGCGTCAGCCTGATCGCTCATGATCTCCAGCGAGGTCTCCACCAGGCACTCGGTTTCGGGCCTGGGAATCAGGACGTCACGGGTTACTTGAAAATCCAGGGACCAGAACTCCCGGGTCCCGGTGATATAGGCAACCGGCTCCCTGGCCAGACGCCTCTTGATCAGGGCCTTGAAAATTTTCAACTCATCGGCATGCATGGGCCGGTCAAACTGCAGATAGAGATCAATCCGCTGGAGCCTGAGTGCATGGGACAGCAGCACTTCCGCAGTAGATCGCGGGTTGTCGATGGCATGGGTTTTAAAGTATGTGGTCGTCCACTTGAGGAGATTTAGGATGGTCCACGAGCGGTCACTGATCGTCTGCGGCGTTTTCATGCTTCAATGCCTGGGCCTGATGGAAAGTTGTCAACTCGTCAATGATTTCGTTGAGATCACCCTGCAGTATGCTTTCCAGCTTGTAGAGGGTGAGCCCTATCCTGTGCTCACTCACCCGTCCCTGCTGGTAGTTGTATGTCCTGATTCTCTCGCTCCGGTCACCGGATCCGACCTGATTCTTGCGTTGTTCGGACCGCTGTTCATTCTGCTCCCTGACCATGGTGTCGAAAAGCCTGGAACGCAGCACTTTCAGGGCCTTGGCCTTATTTTTGTGCTGAGATTTTTCATCCTGACAGGTTACCACGACACCGGAGGGTAGATGGGTGATGCGCACGGCGGAATCCGTTGTGTTCACAGACTGCCCCCCCGGTCCCTGGGATCGGTAGACATCCACCTTGATATCGCCGGGATCGATTTTGACTTCCACATCCTCTGCTTCAGGCAATACGGCTACGGTCACAGCAGACGTGTGAACCCGCCCTTGTGCTTCCGTGGCCGGTACCCGCTGCACCCTGTGGGTTCCGCTTTCAAATTTCAAGCGGCTGTAGGCGCCCTTGCCCTTAACCATGGCGATGATCTCTTTGAACCCCCCAACACCGGTGGGATTGTGGCTCATGATCTCGACCTTCCAGCCCATATTCTCGGCGAATCGGCTGTACATTTTGAAAAGATCGTTGGCAAAAAGCCCTGCCTCTTCTCCGCCCGTTCCCGCCCGAATCTCGATGATGACATTCTTACCATCCAGCGGATCCTTCGGGATCAGAAGCTTTTTCAGATCCTTTTCCAGGGCCGCTTTCTCGCTGGTCAGGCGCTCGATCTCATCTTTGGCCATGACATGAATTTCGGGATCGTCATCTTTCAGAAGTTCTATGCTGTCATCTATTTCAGATCCCACTTTTTTGTACTCTCTGAAAACAGTGACAATTTTTCCGAGTTCGGCGTGCTCACGGACGTACTTCTGGTATGTGTCCAGGTCCTGTACAACCTTTGGGTCGCTCAGGAATTTTTCGACTTCCAAAAAACGATTTTCAATGCCAAGCAGTTTATCATACATGTGAGCATGCTCCGAAAGACAAAAACACGAAATAGTCGATTTCGTGCTTTGCAGTCTTTCCGGCCTGTGACCTGCTGAAAGCAGTGACCTTCATACACTTGAGATGGCACAAGAACTTATGATTTTTTTTGAAATTTCTCGTATTTTTTTCGGAATCTCTCAATACGACCCGCCGTATCAACCAATTTCTGCTTTCCTGTGAAAAAGGGATGGCATTTGGAACAAATTTCAACGCTGATGTTCTGCTTGGTCGAGCCTACTTCCACGGTATTTCCACAAGCGCATTTAATGGTGCTATCGGCATATTCCGGATGAATATCTGGTTTCATTTTTATCTATAACCCCCTGCAATATTAAAGTATATACCAGCGTCCCAAGGACCCGGCATTATTTTTTCTCCCTGAAAGGGACTAAGCCTCTATAACTCAAAAATTACGAAGTGATCTTAGCGCTAAGCGTTCATGGAATCGAGAAAAGATTTATTATCCTTTGTTCCTGCCATTTTATCAAGCAAAAATTCAAGGCTGTCAATGGGGTTTAAAGACGACAAAAGTTTTCTCAGGATCCAAACGCGGTTCAAGGTGGCGTCGTCGAGCAGCAGTTCTTCCTTCCGCGTGCCGGATTTGTTGATGTCGATGGCCGGGAAGAGGCGTTTGTCCGCAAGTCTCCGGTCAAGTTGTATTTCCATGTTGCCCGTACCCTTGAACTCTTCGAAGATCACCTCGTCCATGCGGCTCCCGGTATCCACCAGGGCTGTTGCGATAATGGTCAGGCTGCCGCCGTCTTCGATGTTGCGTGCGGCGCCGAAAAACCGTTTGGGACGTTGGAGTGCGTTGGAATCGACACCACCGGAAAGGATCTTTCCGCTCGGCGGCATCACCGAGTTGTAGGCCCGGGCCAAACGGGTGATGCTGTCCAGCAGGATGATCACGTTTTTCTTGTGCTCCACCAGCCGTTTGGCTTTTTCGATGACCATCTCCGCCACCTGCACATGCCGCTCGGCAGGTTCGTCAAAGGTTGAGCTGATCACCTCCCCCCTGACCGAGCGCTCCATATCCGTCACTTCCTCGGGCCGCTCGTCGATCAAGAGGACAAACAACTCAACGTCCTTGTGGTTGGCCACAATGCTGTTGGCAATGAACTGAAGCAGCATAGTTTTCCCGGTTCGCGGCGGGGAGACAATCAACCCCCGCTGGCCGAAACCGATGGGCGTCATCAGGTCCATAACCCGGGTTGAATAGTTCTCCGGGTCCTTTTCCAGGTTGATTTTCTGCTCCGGATACAAGGGGGTCAGGTTGTCGAAAAGGATCTTGTCCCTGGCCACTTCGGGGTCTTCATAGTTGACCGCTTCCACTTTCAACAGGGCAAAATAACGTTCGGACTCCTTGGGCTGACGGATCTGACCTGAAACCGTGTCGCCGGTTCTCAAATTGAATCTACGGATCTGAGAGGGAGACACATAAATGTCATCCGGTCCCGGAAGGTAGTTGTAGTTGGGCGCCCTCAGGAAGCCGAATCCATCCGGTAGAATTTCCAAGGTCCCTTCACCGAATATCATGCCATCTTTTTCAATCTGCGCCTGCAGCAAGGCAAAAATGAGCTCCTGCTTGCGCATGCCGGCGGCGCCGTCGATGTGAAGCTCCTTGGCCATTTTCGTTAACTTGCTGATTTTCTGTTCTTTAAGTTCGACAATATTCATTAATATCTGCCCCTTTTTGAGATGCTGAAATATCCGCCTGAATTGAATCGCCGTATCGCTGGTGACGAATTTTTTCTACCGAAAGTAATTCTGTCTGATTTATATCAAAGGATCTGAAGCTTGACCTGTCGTCTGCAGAACATATGTATTAATAATTAACAATACTGAAACGGTGACGTTTATGACCTGCTGATTGTTTGAGGGCTATACGAGTGTCTTTTGACCTTTTGACTATGCAGAATTTTAGAATCCAGCCCGGAAAAACAAACCTTGACGAAAGTTGTATTTTTCTCATATAATTAGAAGGTTAAAAACTATTTCACCTACAGCTGATGTGGAGAACCCCGGCACCCCAGGTCGGTCATTTTTTATATCAATATGTTGAAAATACCAAAAGAATTGCCCGATTCAGAAGATCGGGTCTACCTGGTGGGCGGTTCTGTCAGAGACATGCTGATGGGGCGCATACCCGTAGATTATGACATTGCCGTATTCAGCAGTCCGCGGAATTATGCCTGCAAACTGGCAGCCGCCCATAACACCCGGGTAATCGAACTGGGCAAAGCCGACAAAAGTATTTTTCACGTTGTCTGCAGGGACGCTGTTTTTGACATTTCCAGGCTCAAGGACGCCGCCATAGAAACAGATCTTGAACAGCGCGACTTTACGATCAACGCACTGGCATACGATATCAGGTCCGGCACCATCATCGATGTCACCGGCGGGCGCCAAGACCTGGCGAACAAATGTCTCCGCATGGTTTCCCCGTCCGTTTTCAAACAGGATCCCATACGGCTGCTGAGGGCCTACCGGATTGCCGTAATGCTCGGGTTTGACATTGAAAACCGAACTGCAGCCGTGATCAGGGAATACCGGCAGTTGATAAGACAGGCTGCGGGGGAACGTATCCGGGATGAATGGTTCGGCATTCTAAAGTGCGACACAGCCGCAGCATCCATCGCAGACATGGCTGAATCAGGGCTCTTGATGGAGATATTCCCGGAGCTGACGGATCTCGCGGGATGCGGACAGAACAGGTACCATCAGTTTGATGTTCTTGATCACACCCTGAATATGTCCGGCCACCTGGAAACCCATCTCGACGGCCTCGGGGACGTCTACCCCAAAAGTGGGGCAGCCCTGGTCAAGGTGATGAACTCAAAGCACCAAACCATCCTGAAATGTGCGGCCCTGTTGCACGATATCGGGAAACCCGCCGCCCTATCCCTGGATGAAAAGGGCCGCCGTCACTATTACGGTCATGAAAAAATCGGTGCCCGCCAGGTCGACAAAATCAGCCGGCGTTATCGATTTTCAAACCAGGCAAGGGAGTCCGTGGCTTTCATTGTACGCCATCATCTCCGGCCACTATTTATGTTCAATCAGGCGCTGAAAGGCCGGCCGGGCAATAGGGCCAAGGCTCGTTTTTTTATGGCCTGCGGTTCACTAGTTCCCGACATTGTTCTGCATGCCGTTGCTGACAACCGGGGCAAAATGGCAGATCCCGATGAAAAATACGCTACTTTCGTGCGTTTTGCCGACAATCTTCTGCAGGACTATTTTACCGGGTACCGGCCCAAAACAGAATTGCCCCCGCTGATCAGCGGCCACGATCTTAAAAAGGAATTCGGGCTATCCCCCTCCCCTCTTTTTGCAACCGTGCTAAAGCAGGTGGAAGCGGCAAGATTCGCCGGCGAAATCAGCAGCAGATCAGAGGCTATTCATCTTGTCGGTACTATTTTGAGTAACCACGGGAAAACATAGCGGTATTTTGTTGGCTTGACAACCGGCCTCCGTTTGTATAGTAATGCCGCAATCGGGTCGACACCTTATGGTTGCAGCCGATATCCTCATCTTGCCACGCAAAAAATACCATAACGGATAATGCAGGATTAAAGATAAAAAGGAAAGGAGTGCAGCATGAACATTTTGTTTTTCGGACCGAACGGCAGCGGCAAAGGAACACAGGGAGCTATTCTGAAGGATAAATACACGACACCCCACATCGAATCAGGTGCTATTTTTCGTGAAAACATCTTGAATGGAACGGAACTGGGGGCAAAAGCCAAGGCGTTTATCGACAAGGGTGATCTGGTGCCGGATGAGATTACCATTCCCATGATTCTCGATCGCCTCAAAAGAGACGACTGCAAGAATGGATGGCTTCTGGATGGATTTCCGCGCAACAAGAACCAGGCCATCAAACTCGACGAAGCCCTCAAGGCCGCAGGCATAGCGCTTGATATCGTGGTTGAAATTCTGCTGGATCGTGAAATCGCCAAAAACCGGATCATGGGGCGCAGACTGTGCGTCAACGACAACAACCACCCCAACAACATCTACATCGATGCGATCAAACCGGATGGCGACAAATGCCGCGTCTGCGGCGGGGATTTGAATACCCGTGCCGACGACCAGGACGAAGAGGCCATCAGCAAACGCCACAACATCTACTATGACGATGATACGGGCACGCTGGCATCGGCCTATTATTTCAGAGATCTGGCTGCGACTGAAAGCGGCATGAAATATCTTACGATCAACGGTGAACCCAGCGTAAAAGATGTCACGACTGAGCTACTTTCGAAGCTGTAAAATCATCAAACTCCGTAAAAAAAAACGAGCAGATCTTTCAGAATCCGGTCGTTTTTTTTACTTGCAATTGTAAATTTATATGGTTATACGTACTCATTTTAAGCAAATATGTGTAAATAACCACCAACGCAAGCATCGCCGGTGGGACCAAAGGGGGCGATAGAGTTTGAAGGCAATTGAGGTAAAAGTATACGACAATGACCTTGAAAAAGCCATGCGCATTCTGAAGAAGAAAATTCAGAACGATGGTCTTTTTAAAAGACTGAAATTGAAAAAAAGTTATGAGAAACCCAGTGAATACCGACGGCGCAAACAGCGTGAAGCGCTGCGGCGCCAGAGAATAGCTGCTTCCAGACGCAAATACAGATAACCAAACTTCAGCATGCCGCCCGACAGGAATTTATTCCTGTCGGGCTTTATATTTTTGCCGGAGGCAAAAATATTATTATGTCAAAATTTCCTTCTTACAAAGCCACGCTGGATGAAATGTTCGCGCTTCAGCGTTTCGGGATCAAGCTCGGGCTTGGGACCATCAGGAATATTCTCAAAGGCCTGGGCAATCCGCAAAACAGTTTTGCCTGCATTCACATCGCCGGTACCAACGGCAAAGGTTCAATTGCTTCAGGGCTGGCCGCCATCCTGCAGGCAACCGGTTTCCGGACAGGCCTTTACACATCCCCGCATCTGATCGATTTCAACGAAAGAATCACCGTCGACAACCAGCCAATATCCGATAAAAGGGTGGTGGAAGCCTACCAGAAAGTAAAAAACCTTCACCACGGTTCGCGCGAACCAACCTTTTTCGAGTTCACCACAGCCATGGCGCTATACGAGTTTGCAGCCCGGGGCGTCGAGTGGGCCATCATCGAAACCGGCATGGGCGGCAGGCTGGATGCCACCAACATGGTCAAGCCGGCGGTGAGCATCATATCCAACATTTCACTGGAACACAGGATGTACCTGGGCAATACCATCGCTCAAATAGCGGGCGAAAAAGGCGGCATCATCAAAAATAGAATACCGGTCGTAACCGGAGCACGCCAACCAGACGCACTGGCCGTTATAGGGTCCATCGCCCGACGGAAATCCGCCCCCTTTTATCGTTTTGGAAAAGATTTTCGTGTCCGTAGAAACAAAGGCGGTACCTTCAACTATTACGGCATGGATCACACCTGGCGGCAACTAAAACTAAGTCTCATCGGCCCACACCAGGTTGACAATGCTGCCCTGGTTCTGGCCGCCTGCGAAACCTTGATACGCAGCAAAAAAACCGGGATATCGGAAACCCATGTCCGGGAAGGCCTGAAAAATATCAGATGGCCGGGAAGACTCGAATTTGTGGGGCAATCTCCCCGCATTCTTCTTGACGGGGCCCACAATCTGGCAGCGGCACGCAACCTGGCCAGATTCCTGCGCGACAGTTTACACAACCGCGATATCACGTTGGTGGCAGGTATATTGGATGACAAGCCCTACAAGGCCATGCTGCAACCCCTCATGAAATTGTGCAAACGGGTGATCGTGACCCGTCCCGTCATCGACCGGGCTCTCGACCCCGAAGTTCTCTATGCTGCAGCCAAACAGGTTGTGCGCGATGTAAGCCTGTTCCCCAGCGTCGACAAGGCTGTTTCCCACGCCGTGGCAACCGCCGCACCCGACGAAATCATCTGTATCGCCGGTTCGCTGTATGTGGTGGGGGAAGCCAAGCAAACCCTGTCACAATTACTGTAGCCACCATTTAGGTGGAAGGTAAAAGGCTGTAAAGTAGAAGGCGCGTTAATAGCCAAATGCCTCCTTCAACCTTCCACTTTATACCTTCTACCTGATTAATCTTGACATCTCTGAATCGTTTCATTATTTTGCCCGCATGCGCCCGTAGCTCAGTGGATAGAGCGTCAGCCTCCGGAGCTGAAAGCCGCTGGTTCGAACCCAGCCGGGCGTACCATAATAAATACAGGGGGTTAGACATACTTATCTAACTCCTTTTCTTTTTTATTATTATACTTTCCCCCCACTATTCCCCCCAAATTAGCCTGTTTTTGGCATAAAACACCCTCCAAATAAAATCGATCCTATGCCATAAAAATGAAAGAAAACCCGAAATCCGTCTCCGGAAATCGGGTTTCAGGGCTGAGCGTCCGTTTTTGATAACACAAAAACACAGGTTTTTCGATCAATGTGCAGGTGGTCTCTGAGTTCCCGAACGAAAACCATAGTGAAACATTTCATAATTTGTATTTCCACCCAGAAGGGTATCAATTTGGGCTTGAATCTTTTGCCTTTCCTTGCTCAGCAACCATTTTTCCCAATCCCCGAGCTTTTCCCAGGTACTGATGACCAAATATATATCCGGCCGGTCACTGCTCTTCATCGTTTCACCAGAAATATAACCAGGCTGATCAGCTGCTAATGATCGCATTTCTTTGAACAGACTGAGCATTTCCCTGCCTTTTTCCTCAGGTACAGTGCGTGTGATCAAAACTTTTACAGTCATATTAAGCCCTCCTTTCAATCAGATTAGAGATTTGAAAAAAATGGTACGAAATGGAAAGGTACTGAAAGGTCGAGAATGAGGCCAGCTCAAGTGTAGATATTGGTACTCAGCGCCAGGGCCGGTGCAATTTAAGTTCATTATTAAGTATATATGATTTGGCGGGATGGGTCAAGGTGTGGGTGTATTCACGACTCGAGCCCTGAGGGTTTGTAATACATGGTAGCGAAGACACCACCGACATGAGCAGGCAATTTGGTAAAACCAATTGCCTCTGACCACGCCCAAAGGACGTGGATTTCTAAGGCTAATTAAAAAAAGTTTGCCAAATGGCACAGCAACAATGTAAAATTCAAAATCAGAGTTCCTACAGGCCCAGATCTCAAACGCCTTTTTCTGCCGCGCTGAGGTGCCCCTATGAAAGAGTTGATCAAATACATCGTGCAGGCTTTGGTTGATAATCCCGAACAAGTTGAGATCTCTGAAATAAAAGGCGGCAATACAACAATATTTGAACTTAAGGTGGCCAAAAAGGATCTTGGGAAGGTAATCGGGAAAAGTGGGCGCAATGCAAACGCTATTCGGACAATTTTAACAGCGGCTTCCGCAACTGCCCAGAAAGGCCGTGCAATACTTGAAATTATTGAATAGGCACGGGTAGAATCTCTCATTGTCCCGCGGACCCCTTCATTTTATATGATCCACCATAGCGTATTGTTCCTACATATAAATATAGGGGGATACCATGAAACAAGAATATACTTGCGATGAGTGCGGAGTCACTGGCCGTGTAGATTGCATTGATGGTGATGGGGTCCGGTCGGTTGTACAACGTGTAGATGCTGACCACCGACAGCGTTCCCCTGAGTGCAAGGTTCCAGTATCAGACATCAGGATTATAGGTGACGGGTTTAAGCTTGAGTAACACAGTTGGGTGTACCACTCTTGGCGGGGCCATGGGGGGAATCGCCATCGCAAAAACATAGCCCCCACCGTCGTTGTCAACGAAATTCCGGTGGGAGCCTTGTTCCGGATCCAGGAAGAGGGAGCGAGGGAATCTCCCCGTGTCGGCCTGCAGTGCCTATCCCGTGGTTGCCTCCAATTCATCCACCATTTGTGAAACATCATTCATGTCTCTGAGCAATCGTTCTGCAACGTCTACAAGCCCGGAATACAGGAACCCTGGTACATCTGCATTTATCGTATCTAAACAAGCTTTAAGTACCTCAACACCACCTATGCATTTGTCAATCTTTTCTATTACGGTATGGGTTTGAGCAGCCATGTCCTCCCCCCCTTTCGTTATGTTCATGGTTAGGCCCTTCAGGATGTTTCCGCATCTTGAGGGGCTGATTTCATTCCAATACTCTCAATTTTATTCTTTGTAGCTTGTATTTCATCGGCGATTCCATTTAAAATTAATGAAATCCCATTTGATTCTTGATCCGTGAATTGTCGCTCCGTCGCGAATGCTGTACTAAACAACCCCCCAATCCCCTGCAGCTTGCAAATGGACAGACACATCTCATTGAGAATCTCTGCAGAATCAATTCTATAATTTTGTTTTTCCATACCCCCCCTTTCAAAAGAAAACGCCCGAAGGCTTCCCCGGTCCATATTGAAACCGTCCACCCCTCACGGGAATGGATACCTTCAGGCGTAAATGATTATTCTGATTTTTCATTTCAATATGGGTTGGGTATAATTACTTTTAATATCTATATAGCTTTATTATCACTACATTTAGCTACATGTCAATAAATATTATTTGACCTGCAATACAAAATCTATTAGTTAGAACGGCATGGATAAGCCGGTGTCACTAAGGTTAGATGCTCGAATGAAGAAGGCGCTTGAAGAACTCGCAAAGCATGAGTTTACAAGCGTAGCCAGCCTGTTGAAGAAAGGGGCTGACAGGCTTCTGAAAGAGCACGGTATCGACTGGCGCGAAGAAGATCCGAAAGAAAAAGAATCCGAATAACCCTCAATCTCAAAACTGCAGATCATGCCCATAACCATACAAAAAGATCCTTCCCGGGACTTGACCGTTTTCACTTGTAAGGGAGATCTATCCTTTTCTGAGATTACAGTGGCTATGAAACGCTTTTATGAGGGGATCGATGCACCCCCAACGAAGAAGGTTCTCTGGGACCTAATGGAAGCCTCAACAGGGTCTTTATTACCGGACCAACTTAATCAAATAGCGAATCTTTCCCTTGAAAATGAGGATGTGATGAAAGGTGGAAAGACCGCGGTCGTTGCTCCCCAAGATATTGAATTTGGTCTTGCAAGAACTTTTGAAGCGTATACGGCCGGTGAGCAAAGAGACCTGATGGTATTCAGGACACATGAAGAGGCAATTGAATGGATTGAAGAATAATACAAAGGAGCTTCCATGACCCTTACAAAAGCCGATATTGTTGAAAAACTCACAGATGATCTCGGATTCAAGAAACATCAAGCCACACAAATAACTGAATCCCTCCTGGAGATCATCAAATCAACGCTCGAGCCCGGTGAGGATATCCTGGTAAGCGGATTTGGAAAGTTCTGTGTCAATGAGAAGGGTGAGCGTAGGGGGCGTAATCCCAGTACTGGTGATGACATGATGCTGAGGCCAAGGAAGGTTGTGACGTTCAACTGTTCTGGGAAGCTACGGGAGAAGGTCAATGGAAACTGAAAGGCGCATGGTCTGCATCTTCTGTGGCGGCAGAGCGAAATTAACAAGGGTAAATGATCTTAAGGTGGTATCCTGCCCATTCTGCAAGCGTGAGACAGAATTGGATACGTACCAAGATATGTTTGATAATTGGATAGATGAGATCCGGAAAGAGGATTAAAATTGTCAAAAGCTTATCCAGAATGTCCGCTATCTAACCATGCCAATTGCAAAGAATATTATAGCCCAAAGGTGTGCGCTGTTGTTCGTAAGGATAAAATCTGTCTAAGAAAGCGAAAGGGTGTAAGGAAGGATGATAAAAGTGAGAGCGGACTCACAAATTGATGGAAACGTGGTCAGGCTAGTTGCTGGCCTTGCATGGAAGAATTCGGAAGCGCTTCGCGCTCTTATCTGATTGGGTTTTTAAGGCATAGGCAGGAAGGCTTGAATAATATAAAAAGAGGGAAACAGCGATTATCAAATACTGTTTCCCTCTGGGGCATTATTCAATGCCACCTGCACCCGGCTATCCCTCGATAGGTTGCTCCCCAGCAGAGCCCATCTCCGTTTCACCGGGCAATCGTAGCAAGACCGTATGAACGATCTGCAATTTGGCAATTATTTTAGCCTTTCGACGTATGCATATCCATCTTATCCAACCAAGCAGCTATTTTTTAAGATGATTGTTGCGCCGAGGTTTGGACCCTGTCGGTGAGAACAATTCAAAAAACAGCGATTCATCAATGCGTGGTAGGTTGCGTCCAGCCGCTGCAACAAGCATTTCGGCAGCCATTTGGTTGAGCACGCGCAGGTTATTGGCGGCATGAGCTGCCAGGGTGCGGATCAGCTCAGAGGTCATCAGTTGCCCATTGCCAGCCTGATCGAGTGCAAAATTTAGAAAGTCTTGCAGTTGCTCAGGAGACAGTGGTGAGAGCGCAAGCCGTGGCCCGATACGGCTTCCCAGGGGCAACAGTTCAGCGGTTCTGAACCGTTCGGGCAGTCGACCGTCACCGCACAGGATGGTAAACAGAAGGCTTTGCGAGTCGAAGTGATGGCTTTGCAGCAAGCGCAGTTCGGTCAGACACTCGTTAGAGACCTGCTGTGCCTCGTCAATGAGCAACACCGGGCGCAATAAAGTTGATTGGCAGTGATTTTTCCATCGGGTTCGCAGGGCCTTGAAGCCGCCATAGCGATTGGCCGGTGACA
>JAFDAT010000496.1 GCA_019313725.1 Deltaproteobacteria bacterium | reverse complement strand
ATCAACCACGGCATAGGCGAATCCGTTTTTGATGGCTGTATCGATATGCTCGGCCGAATTCCCGCGCGTACCGGCATACAAGGTGTTGGCATCCGTTAAAAACGGCACAGCACCCGATTTTTTGATCTGTTTTACGATTTCCCGAACATATATGGGACGCACAAAAGCGCTGTTGCCCATCTCACCAAAATGGATTTTCACCGCCGTCAGGTCCCTGTCGCCTAGTACCTCGGATAGGCCGGCCTGCTCCAACAGCTTGTCCAATTTCTGGAAAAGGGTTTCCTTCATGGATGCTCTCAGGTTAATAAAATAGACCTTGCTTTTCATGTACGTTTCCTTCCATCAAAATTTAATCGGTATAATGAATTTATTTTTACAGTACATTGAGCATGTTGACCAGAATGGCGCCACCGGAAACCTGGTCGACATACTCCAGCACGTTGAAACACCCTTCAACCTGGAAGCCTATGAAAAACAAACCAATCCTCCCAGAGGCGGCGGCCTTGCACCCAACCGCCCCATACCGGTTCTCATGATCCCTCCCGAACACCGCCAACAGGTCCAACTTATTCTGCAGGAGTTTCGGCGGCTTGAAGTGTAGCGTTCTAAATATTCATAACAGCTCGGGAGAGATCTTCAGGCTTGGATGCGTAGTACAAATGTTTTATCACGGAACGGTTGAATTGTTCGAATCACACAAACAGTGATGATTACCCGGCATCGGAATCAGCAAGCAAGGCCATCGCATTTTCGCCGCAAATACGGTCAATTTCCGCCTTGTCCAGCCCGGCTGTCTTCAGCTCTTCAAAATATCGCCCCGGCTTTATCAAAGGGTAATCGGTACCCAGGAGGATCTTTTCGATTCCGGTAGCTTCGATGGCCAGCCGATAGATACCCGGATCATAGAGAAACGGCGATGCCGCCGTGTCATAGTAAACGTTGCGCAGCACCTCCTTGACCTCTTTTTTCAGAATACTGAAAAAAAAGATCCCCCCGCCCCAGTGGGCCAGAACGATCTTATTATCCGGAAACCTTTTGACGAGGTCGTAGATCTGCAAAAGCGTATTTTTGGTTTTACCGGGGTACTGATGCCCCACGGGTTCGTTGGTGTGAATCAGCACCGGGACATCCCTTTCTCGGCAAAGCGCCATGACCGGCGCCATGCCGTCCACGATAACACGCTCGATACCCGACCGGTAAAAAGCCAGCTCACCCACCCCGCACAGGCCGTTGGTAAGACAACGTTCCACTTCGGACACAGCCGTT
The DNA here is from genome assembly GCA_019313725.1 of Deltaproteobacteria bacterium. Lineage (GTDB taxonomy): Bacteria > Desulfobacterota > Desulfobacteria > Desulfobacterales > B30-G6 > JAJDNW01. The sequence goes on along the minus strand of JAFDAT010000496.1, from coordinate 1,177 downwards.
GCCCCGCACGGGTCCAGGCAGCAGAAGCCCTTGAGGCGATCCGGATACTTTTCCGCTGCCTCGATGATGTAGTCATTGTGCATCCGGGCGGTCTCCATATTCTTCCAGGGAAAACCGAATACTACGGAGATATCCACGCCCTGCTCGTCCATGGCCGTGATGATTTCTCCGGCACTGATCATCTTTGATTTGGGCGAGGCATACAGCAGTTCGAAAGCAGGTTCACCTGAAAAATATTTCTCACGGTTATTTCGAATGTCTTTGGGAAACAGATGGGTATGAAAATCGACAACCACAATTTTTCCTCCAAATTGATTTTCTCTGTAATTTTCACATGTATTATCCCGAACAACGGGAAATATTTTCATTTTAATTTACCTGCTGAGCCTCCAGCTCAGCAGGTAAATTAAAACGTGGGTTGACTATATCATCTAAATTAGATGATATAAGCTTTCAATTTCGACAAAGCAAATAATTATACCAGTTGTCATAAATTTTCATGCACAACGAAGTATAAAACATGTGCTTGTATTAAAATGACTGTTTCTAATGGAGGTTAACATGTATTTTGACAAAGCCGGCAAGCGTAACACCGAGAAAACCCTGGAACTGGCCTTTGCCCGTGGGAAGGAACTGGGCATCGACGAAGTCGTCCTGGCAACCTCAAAGGGAGATACCGCCTACAAAGCCCTGGATATTTTTTCCAGCTTCAAAATCACGGCCGTCACCTACCACTGCGGGTTCACAGAGCCCTTTAAAGCCGTCATGCACCCTGACGTGAAATCGGACCTCGAGCAAAAAGGGGTCCGGGTGGTTTCGGCAACGCATGCGCTTTCCGGTGTGGAACGGTCGCTTTTAAACAAGTTTTCAGGTACCTACCCGGTTCTTATCGTTGCCGACACCTTGCGCCTATTTGGCCAGGGCACCAAGGTCGCCGTTGAGATCGCCATCATGGCGGCCGACGCCGGCATGCTGACAGGTACGGATATTGTTTCCATCGGCGGTACCGCCAGGGGAGCAGATGCAGCCCTGGTGCTGAAACCGGCCAACCAGTCCAGCCTGTTCGACATGCGTATTCGGGAAATTATCTGCAAACCCAGGCAGTTTTAACTGATATCTCTCGCGGAGCCCGCCGGGTTCACAAAGAAAAGCATTGTAATCTCCGTGGGCTCGATTG
>JAFDAT010000495.1 GCA_019313725.1 Deltaproteobacteria bacterium | reverse complement strand
TAAAGTGGCTATCGTCACCGGCGCTGGCTCGGGTATCGGCCAGGGATTGAGTCATGCCCTGACCCAAAGGGGAGCTTTTGTGGTCATGGCCGATTGGAATGAAGACTTTCTGCTGGCGGCGGCCAAGGCCATCGGTGCCCCGGCCTCGCAGATCGAGACCATGAAAGTGGACGTGTCTGATTACGAAGCGGTCAAAGCCATGGTCGATTGGACTGTTGCCAAAAAGGGCAGACTTGACTATATCTTCAACAACGCTGGGATCGCCGTGGGGGGCGAAGTGCGGGACGTGACCATGGACGACTGGCACGCCGTGCTGGACGTCAACCTGAACGGCGTGATCCATGGGGTGGACGTGGCATACAAGGTCATGGTCGATCAGGGCTTTGGGCACATAGTCAACACCGCCTCCCTTGAAGGGCTGATCCCTTTTTCCAACTCCATCTCCTACGTGGCCAGCAAATTCGCCGTAGTCGGCATCTCGACCAGCCGGCGGGTCGAGGGGGCGGACCTGGGGGTCAAGGTCTCGGCCGTCTGTCCGGGGTACATCAAAACGCGCATCTTTGAAGATAGCAAGATGGTCAAACTCGATCGGGAAAAGGTGCTGGAAAACCTACCGGAGAGGTTTGGCATCACTCCGGAAGAATGTGCCCGACGAATCCTGATGGGCGTAGAAAAGAACAAGCCCCTGATCGTGGTCACGGCATTGGCCAAAATCTTTTGGTGGCTGTATCGCATTAGTCCCGGGTTGAGCATCGCCCTACAAAAAAGAAGCCTGAAAAAAGCGCGCGAAGAAGCGAGAATCGAAGGATAGCCTTTTCCGAACAGCCGGCCGTAGGGATTGTCCAGCTTATCCATGATTAATGCCTAAGAAATAAAGTTTACCAACGTATGGGCAGGGACAGCAACTTTGGAAACCTTCACTGAAATCGATCCGCAAAACATTCAATTCTGTTGTGTGGAGTGGTTCTGGAAAAGACAAGTCAATTCTTATGCATTGATAGGGGTTCCAGTGGTACCGTGGAGATGACCAAATGGTATCGGCAATATTGTCAATATTTCATTTGGTAATATGATCTCAACATATCGTTATCTGGCTGATGTTTGATTAAGTACCAAGATGTGGATGAACTAACATATATTTTCGATAGGAATGTATTATGGCTATAATTACTACAACAATTGGCGCCTTTCCAAAACCAGATTACGTACCCACACCGGACTGGTTCAGAGATGGCGGGGCCGGGATTTCAAATCCAACTGAAGCCTATCAGAAATACCTGGCTAACCTGCCGGACAACATCGAAGAAATACTTGATCGGGGTACCCGCGAGGCCGTTCTTGATCAGGTCGAAGCAGGCATCGACATTCCCACAGATGGGGAGATACGGCGAGAAAACTACATCCATTACCACTGTCGTCGTATCGAGGGTATCGACTTTTCTCACCGGACCGAAAAGGTTTCCCGGCAGGGTGCCTGGAAGGCCCTTCTGCCTACTGTTACCAGCCCCCTCAAAGTGCGTGACCATTTCTTGCCAAAGGACTACCGTACCGCACAGGAGACAACAGACAGACCGATCAAAATCACCGTGCCAGGCCCGATGACCATCACCGACTCCATTGCCGACAATTATTACAACGATGATAAGCGTCTGGGTATGGAGCTAGCCCGGGTGCTCAATGTGGAAATAGGCAAGCTGACTGAAGCCGGTTGTACCTGGATTCAGGTCGATGAACCTCTTTTTGCACGAAAACCAGACGCGGCACTTGAATACGGGTTTGAAAATATAGAACGCTGCTTTCATGGGTTACCGGACAACGTGAACCGTGCTGTCCACATCTGCTGCGGCTATCCCGATTATCTGGATCAGGAAAATTTTCAAAAGGCCGACCCTATGGCCTATTCCCAGCTCTCCGCTGCTATCGAAGCATCATGCATCCAGGTCATTTCGCTTGAAGACGCCCACCGGCACAATGATTTGTCGTTACTGGAAAAATTTAGGACCACAAAGGTGATGCTGGGCGTCATCGCCATCGCCAGTTCGCGCTTAGAGACAGTAGAAGAGATAACCGGTCGCCTACAGGAAGCCCTTGAACACATTGATGCTGACCGGCTAATAGCTGCCCCTGATTGTGGTTTGGGTTTTCTCAACAGAGAATTAGCGTTGGCCAAGTTGACCAACATGGTTACCGCTGCTAAATCCGTGGGTAATTGAAAATCAAAATGGAAAAGAAATTTGGTAATTGTCAGTGTGTTACTAAAAATCCTAAGGGGCAATGATGTTTAGGTGATGTCCGCCAGGTGGTGGCTAAAATCAAGGCGCTCAGCAGCGTTGCAAAAACTCGAAATATGCTTGATATTCCTACATTTTCGCGCCTTGCTGAACGGGCGCCTGAACTCTGAAAATCTGCGAACTTATTTCTGCGCAAACCCTTAGTTTCACCATTGAAGGAGCCTTTATGAAAATCATCCGTTGCGATTGTGAACTTGAAACTCCTCACATCGATCGTACCCTACGAGACTGGGGACACGAGCTTACCCTGATGCCCGAGAACATCAACGAGGACGAGCTTTGTATGGCCATGGCCGAGTGTGAATTATTGCTAATGTGTTATACACCGATCACGTCGCGGGTGATCGCGTCGGCACCATGTCTCAGGGGCATTGTAAAGTATGGCGTAGGTATCGACGCGATCGACATCCCAGCTGCACACGAACGTGGGATAGCCGTGGTCAATATCCCGACCTACGCCGAGGAGACCGTAGCCGAAGGT
>JAFDAT010000494.1 GCA_019313725.1 Deltaproteobacteria bacterium | reverse complement strand
CGGGGGTAGCGTTTCACGTAAGGGGCAAAGGCTTGGTGGTTCTTACCGGGTGTGCACATGCCGGCATCGTTAATACCGTGAAGCACGCACAGAAGGTGTGTGGTATCGATAAGGCGTATGCCGTTATGGGTGGCTTTCATCTTTCGGGAACCGACTTCGATGGCGTGATATCACCTACGACAAAGGCCTTGAAGGAGATCGATCCGCAATACATCGTACCCACGCACTGCACTGGCAGGGAAGCTTCCATACATATTGAAAAAGAGATGCCCGAGCAGTTCATCCTCAACATGTCGGGTACGAAGCTCACCTTTGCCGCTTGACAATGTGTTTCGGTATGAAATTCATGCGCTGCTTCCAATGCCCATCGGAAGGTTATTACAAGAAGCCCTATAAAACCTTGACACGCTTCTTCATCATGTTTAGTTTTTCTTGGTAATTTCGGCCTCTAAGCAAAATAGAGGCTTTCATCATGGTGTAAAGGAGTAAGCTCATGAAAATTGCTTTCCCAACGCAGGAAAAAAACGGCCGGCAGAGCCCGGTTCACAACCATTTTGGTTCGGCGCCTTATTTTATCATCGTCGATACGGATACGGAAAAATCACACATCATAGACAACCAGAATCTGGACCATACCCACGGCAATTGCCAGCCCCTTCTCGCCCTGGACGGCACCCACGTGGATGCTGTGGTGGTGGGCGGGATCGGCGGCGGTGCTTTACGCAAATTGTTGAATGAAGGTATCAAGACCTACCGGGCCGTGGAGGGAACGGTCCTGGAGAACCTGGCACTTGCCAAAGTTGGCAAACTGTCCGAATTCAGCATGGACCATACCTGCCAGGGGCATCATCACGGTATTGGGGAGTGTGTTCATTAAAAACTTTTGTAAAGGAACAGCATGAGTCAGGAAACAGTTATCGAGAACAGCCAGACCGAAAGCCTCCGGAAAATGTTGACCGAGGCAGGGTACTCGCAGCAAGCAATCCGATATTATATTGAAAAGCCTTACATGGGTTCGATACCGGACGCCGAGCTCAAATCTGAAATGACGGGTACCTGCGGCGATACCATGGGTGTCTTTGTGAAGATGAACAATGGAACCATTGCCGATGCCAAATACGAGGTCCTCGGTTGTGCCGGAGCCGTATCGGCTGCCATGGCGGCTGTGGATCTGATCAAGGGCCGGAGCCTGGAATATGCCAGGGCGCTCAATGACGGCGATATATTCAAGGTGCTTGAAGAGATACCGGTGAAAAAGCACCACTGTATCCAACTGGCCGTGAAAACCCTGCACAAGGCCATTGATGAATACAATAATGGTTCAAGCTGATTTCAGTAAGTAGGAGCAATGCGTGGTCATTCTTACACCGACCATTCTCACAGATGGGCTGATATTCCCCGAAGGACCGCGGTGGCATGACGACAAACTGTGGTTTTCAGACATGAATGCCCAGCAGGTCATGACCGTGGATCTTATGGGTAATGTGGAAACCATCGCCTACGTGGCCGGATCCCCATCGGGTCTGGGTTGGCTGCCGGACGGCCGGCTCCTGGTTGTTTCGATGACGGACAGACGTCTGTTGCGGTTCGATGATGGGAAAATGACTCAGGTGGCCGACCTCTTCAATCTGGCAACATACCACTGCAACGACATGGTTGTGGATGGCGCCGGGCGTGCTTACATCGGCAATTTCGGTTTTGACCTCGGACGTTTCCGGGAAGTGGTTCCTGCGGAAATTATCATGGTGGCCCCGGACGGGAAGGCCATGGTGGCTGCCCGAGATCTCCTTTTCCCCAACGGTATGGTGATAACGCCGGACGGTTGCACATTGATTGTCGCAGAAACCTTCGGCCGGCGGTTGACTGCTTTTGACATCATGCCTGACGGCTTGCTGAAGAACCGGAGGATCTGGGCGGAAATGGACGGATATTACCCGGACGGTATCTGCCTGGATGCGGAGGGAGGGATCTGGGTGGCCTCACCGGAAAACCATGCTGGTGTCCTGCGGGTGCTGGAAGGCGGCACCATTTCCCACCGTGTCAAGGTTGAATCCGATGCCTATGCCTGTATGTTGGGCGGCCACGATAGGCAGACCCTGTTCGTCCTGACGGCAGGATCCTTCAATCCGGAGAATCAAGGGACCGGCGGACGAATAGAAGTCGTCGAGGTCGAATGCCCGGGTGCCGGGTTGCCCTGAAAAATGCCAACCGGCAACAGTCCAATCTTTTTGCAGTTTCCAATATTCAAATAGATCCACAGCAATCATCAGCACGGAATTTTATTCCAGTATTGAAAACCTGGTCCTCTGGGCCAGGTCAGAAACAATTGGCTCTGCCGAAATCATTCTGAAATGGAATCCAGTAGATAGAATCTCTAATCTGACGATATCTTATAAATGAACGTCCAACATCGAACATCCAACGCTGAACATCGAATATGGTATTCTACCT
>JAFDAT010000122.1 GCA_019313725.1 Deltaproteobacteria bacterium | reverse complement strand
CAGGGTGCCGCCTCCGGGATAGATATCCTGCAGGACTTCAGCATTGCCGTCCAAATTTCTGAATCTCAGGTCCTTGTCACTCCTGAGAGCGGATCCCATGTAGGCAGCCAGCCACCCACAGGGCTGCAGCGCGACTTCGTTCAGAATGCAGTAAGGCAGCTGGGCAATGCGGTTGGCTTTAAAATACCAGGCATCCGGATCGATGTCCATCTCCGTGGTTACCCAGCCGCCGGGTTTAAGGGTCCAGGCCGGCGGTTCAATGGAAATCACCCGGTCCATGCAAAGATACGGCGGGCGGGGAAGTCTGGCGATAAAACGGTCCCGATCAAAAGGCCGGTACGCATTGCCGAAAACCCTGGAGGGCCGGCCCGCAGCAAATTCTTCCAGCATGCTGCGCGTAAACGGTGGTGTCGGCTGCCGGCGAACATTTTTTTGCGGCCGAAGGTTCGTGGCCCGGGTCGTGCCGGCTCTTTTTTGCTGCCAGAAGCGCTCAATGTCATCCTGGCTGACATGGCTCAGTTTCAAACCGATGTCTTTAAAATGCACTATTTTATTGCCGTCGGCGTACATGCCGGCATCGGCGATGGCAAACGGTTCCGGGGCATAACCCAGTTTTTTGATCTCGATCTCATAAATCACCTGCCGGGTGTCGGGGGTGACCGGTCCCCGGCACCTGAGCACACTTTCGATGTGAGCCACCGGTTCGTAGCAGGCTTCAGGTATATCCGTAACCCAGCCTATGCGCTGCAGAAAAATCCTCAGCGTATGCGCACAGCACTCATACATGAGGGTTCCGGGCATGACCATATCGTCGACAAAGTGGCAGGTCAGAAACCAGTCGTCCGGGTGTATGTCCGCCTCGGCCCGTATCAGGCCGGCCTTATATTGACCGCCATGCGGATCCAGAACCTGAATGCGATCGATGAGACGCATGCGGCCGCCGGGCAATCTCAGCGCCTCCGGCAGATGAACCCCCGTATACAATTCCCCGAAACAGGCGGCCAGGTCCCCCCGGCGCAACGCATCAACGTCCGCATCCGCATAGGTTTCGCGCGAAACGGGCACAAGGTGTTCGTATGTTTTTTCAAACGGAATTTCATCCGGAGCCGGAATTTCATCCGGGGTCTGACCGTCAGCCAAATCGACGATACCGCCGGAGTTGATGACTTCGTCTTCGGTAAAAAAACCGGCACACCCGTTTTTCATGCTGATCAGAAGCTCCCGGTCGATAAATCCCTTAAAATTGAAAAAAAACAGATGGGTGTCGCCCTGGCGGATAAATTTTTCGATTTCAATGTGGTATTGAATGGTGTCGCCGGGAAGGGGCAGGCCCCGGTGAAAGGTTACCGTGGCATCCAAAAGACGATAGGCCCTTGAACCTTGAACCACGTGGTCGATGCCCAGGTAGGAACTAAGGAAGAGATCGGCCTGGCCGGCCTCCACGGATATGCATACCGGGGCACGGTTTCCGTCGAGGTACCAGGCGTCGGGCAGCACGTCATGTTCGGTAACGATCTTTCCGCGACCGAGCGTGCGTTTTTCACCCTCGATGGAGACGATTCGATCAACCAGCATCAAGGGTTCATCCGGCAGACGGACCCGCACAGGATAGGTGTCGACAATGTCGAACTCCGGACCCAGCACCCTGGCCACGGACCCCACGGCGAACTCCATGCACGCCTCCCGGGAAAATAGCGGTATGGGGCCGTCCTGGGGCGGTTGGTCAGCGGACATATTGTCGGGGAGTGACGCGTCCGGATCTGACAGACCGGATTGCAGCAGTTCGGTCTGCCATGCAAAGGTTTCGGCATAAGTCCGGGTCAGGTCATGGGAAAACTGCAGAAACTGATCATGCGCATCGGCTGTCCGGCGCACATTGGCATCGAACGTTTTCAGCAGATCAGCCCCGAAAGCAGGGTTTGACGGAATCGTTTCCGGCTCCGGCCGTCGAACCGGTTCCGCTGTCATTATCCTGGGGGCCGGTTGTTTCCGGCCTGTGGACACGGTGATCATCTGCCCGGCCCCGGCATTTTCTTTCTCAGGGGCCTTGCCCGGTTCTCTCAGCATATGTTCCAGAAGTTCATGTGGATAGGACAAATCCCCGTACAGGTTTTCAAGATCGACCGGTATTCTCTCGGCAATCAGGCGGCCCAGGCATTTCAAAAAGGCGTAGCCTTCATCCTGGCTGCGGTCGCCGGTGGACACGGCTGCATGCGGGTGATTTTTAAGGATTGTGCCGATCATGCGGGTGCAGGATGAATGCGGCCCCATTTCGACGAATATGCGTACACCGTCCGCATAGGCCTGTTTTATGGTACGGGTGAAATCAAACCCTTGGATGGCCTGTGCCAGAATAGAATCAGCGGCATTTTGTGACGAAAGTGGGTAGGACTTGCCCCAGGCACAGCTGTAGTATGTCATGCCGGCGGGCGCTTCCGTGGGCAGTTCGTGCAGGGCCCGGTAAGCTTCGGCAACCGGTTTGGCCGCATCACAGTGAACGCTGACCACACCTTCGAGATAAACGGCTTCGCATCCCAGGGTTTTGATGACCGTATTAAGCTGCTGGGCTTCGCCGCCGACGACACATTCAAAGGGGGTGTTGACGATCAGAAGGCGGGTGTGGGCATGCGCCGCCACAACCGGGGTTACCTTTCCGGCGGGCATGTTGACAACCGCGGCTTTCCAGTTGAAAGGCGCGTCTAAAGGGATGTTCCAGGCCCGCTTGAGACTGTTGCAGGGACCGGTGAGCTCGCTTCTAAAAAGATCGGATTCGAGCATGCGCGCCAGCATGGTTTCCCGGTCTCTCCAGGCATGTGAAGCAAAAAGGCCCGCGGACTCGCCCAGACTGTAGCCCACAATCGCGGAGGGGTGAATGTTGAAGTGCTTGACCAGTTCATACATCAAACTGCCGTGCATGACCTGTCCGAATATGGTGCTCAAGGGGTCGGCCGGAATCGTATGCGTGGCGAACTGGGTCTTCAAATAATCCGCGTCAGCATCCATTTGCCTTATGATTTCAGGCCACTGGTTGGCAATGTCGCGCCCCATACCCCGGTAATGGTTGCCGGAACCCGGGAATACGGCCGCTACAATTCCATCCGATCCAAGGGGTTCGGGGGTGTGGCTGATGGACGGGTGGCCGCCGGGTCGGGGACTGTTCCCGTCTTCAATGGTCTGTTTTGCAAGCTGAATGAGCCGGTCCAGGTCGTCGGATGGTTTTACGGTGATGGAAAGGGCCATCTTTTTGTGCGGACGCCGGCTTTTGCGGTAATACCATTTATATGCCGCCAACTCCAGGGGGTCGGCTGAGGCGGCATATTTTTTGATGTGCTGCTGTAATTCATCAAGTGTTTGCGAGAGCTGTCGGGGTGTGTCTTCCTCCACCACGAACAGACCATAAGGACGCAAACCCAACGGCCGCAGGAATTCCCTTGGATTGCCCGGCGCCTGCTGAGGGTTCTGCCGGTCGTTTTCCAGCGACTCCAACAGGAGATGCGCACAGGTTCCGTCGGACGACATGGCCCCCACACATGCTCTGCGCGGCCCGTCGGCCCGGTCTCTGAGCCAGTGGTGGGGCGATTGGGGCAGATAAAACCGGTCCGGATTCCACGTATCGGCGGCCGGTTCGTTAAAATTTGCCAGGGGCGGCACCAGTTGATGGTAGATGCTCATGCAGGCCTTGACAACCGAAGCAAGGCCGGCAGCAGCCCCGCTGTGACCGATGCTCGCCTTGGCCGCTCCGATGGCGCAGGGTTGCCCGGTATTGTTGAAAAAGGTGTGCAGGGCGTTTGCCTCCAGGGTGTCTTCCACAGGGTTGCCACTGCCGTGGGTCTCCATCAACTGGATGGATTCAGGCGATACATCGGCATCCTGAAAGCATCTTGCGAGCGATTTTGTGTAGGCCTCCGTTAAAACTGGTGCGTTGATTCCTCCGCCGGAAGCGCTTCCGGCACCCCTGATAATCGCATAGATCCGGTGGCCCTCTTTTTTGGCTTGATCGAGCCGTTTCAGTACAAGGGCGGCGGCACCTTCGCCCGGAAGGGTTCCGGCAGCCTTGCCATCAAAAGAAAGCACTCTGTCGGCATTGCTGAAAGCGTTGGCCCCATCGCGCAGCACCAGGTTGCGGATATCTCCGCTAAAATCCACAGCACCAACCAGGACGGTGTCCATCTCGTGTTGCCTGAGATTGTGCATGGCCAGTTCCAGGGCTTTTATCCCGGAGGTCTCTTCCGCAGAGATAGCGATGCCGGGAGCTCCGAACAGGAAAGCTTTGGCCACACGGCTGGCGATAATTCCGGCCAGGGCGCCCTGGGTCCGGTTGCTGGTAAGGGGCGGCCCCATGGCTTTCTGAAGATGTTCCCGCCAGGCCTGGATGTCTTTTTGTCCAAGCTTGAGGCCGTAACGTTGGTTCCAGGTGTTCACTTTTTCGTTCAGCATCCAGCGCAGGTGGAAGTCGGTGGCCTCGTAATCGAAATCGATGCCGATCACCACGCCCGTGTTCAATCGTTTTTCCCGCAGGGGCAGGCCGGCGTCCTGCATGGCCGCGGCAGCCGTTTTCAACATCAGCAGGTGCTGGGGAATAATGTCCGGTATCTCGTTGGGCGGGATATTGAATTCTCCGATATCCCATTGAAATTCATCGATGTATGCACCGGGAAGGTCTCTGGATCCCAGCAGCTTGGCAGCGATGTTTTCAGCACCGCGCCAGCGCCGTTCGGGACGTGGGCGCACAACGGATAAACCATTAAAAATGGCTTCATGAAAGGCCCGCAACGATTTTAAACGCCCAAAACATGCACCCATGCCGACGATGGCAATCGGGGATTTTTCTTCGGGTTCTCCAACCTGGATATCCGCCGGTGTTTTTGACGTTTCCGTGGTATCCGGCTGAAGCGGCAAATCGTGCGGCGGACTGGTTGCAACGGCCTTGTATTCCTGCAGTAAAAGATGGGCATTGATACCGCCGAATCCAAACGCGCTGACCCCTGCTTGACGCAGTCTTTCAGGGCTTTTACGTTGCCATTTTTCAGCAGTGGCCGGCACCCTGAAAGGACTTTCGCGCAGTGGGCTGCCGGAAGGGGGTTCCTTAAAATTGAGCGTCGGCGGGATCGTTCTGTTCTGCATGGCCAGAACGGTTTTTATCACGCCGGCGGCCCCGGCCGCGGTGAGAAGATGGCCGATCATGGATTTGACCGACCCGATGGCGCACTGTTCCTCGGACCAGCTGGTTTGTGCCCACAGATCCACAAGGCTTTGGATTTCGGTCTGGTCGCCCAGGGGTGTGCCGGCACCGTGGCACTCGATAAAATCGACTTCGTCAGGCTGCCAGCCGGCCTGGCGATAGGCCGCCTGCATGGCCCGGACCTGGCCTTCGCTGGCCGGGGCCAGCAGGCTCCCGCCAACGTCATTGGAGAGTCCGATGCCCTTGATGACTGCATGAATGGAGTCGCTGTCACGAAGTGCGTCATCCAGACGCTTGAGTACGAACACCCCGGCGCCTTCGCCGACCACGAGACCGTCGGCCGTTTTGTCAAAAGGAGCACAGCGCCCGGATTTCGAAAGCGCCTGAAGCTGAGAAAAGCCCACCTGGGTATACAGACAGTCGGGCCGGGAGACCCCCCCCACCAGCATGGCATCCATGCGATGGCCGGTCAGTTCGTCGCAGGCCAGTTTAAGCGCCACCAGTGAAGAGGCACAGGCTGTATCGAGGGTGAAACTGCCGCCCCCCAATCCCAAAGCCCTGGCCAGAATGGAAGCCGGCAACCCGGTGACCCGACCGGAGAGGCATTCATTTTTAGATAGAAGCGGTTCCGGTTCGGTTGACGCGGATTGAAAAAGTCTATTTTCAAAGGAACGCCCCAGAATTTTCGCTGATATGCGGGAAGCGCTGTCCGTGGGCAGCGCGATGGCGGCCAGGATGGTGCCCGTGCGATTCCGGTCGATGAGACTGTGGTTGCAGCTCAGAAAGGCCTTGCGACCGGTGTGCAGGACCACATGGTAAAGCGGGTCCAGAGATCGGATGAGGGCTTCATCGATGTCGAGACCTGCAAAATTGTATTCCACAGTATCCAGCAGGCAGGCTGTCCGGGAATAGGCCTTGTCGGGTGACGGCACCGGGTTATACATGGCTTCCGGTTCGACGCGCCATCGCTCTTTTCCCACCGGGGCAAAGGCGCCGGTTCCGGTGGCGATGTTACGCCAGAATGTGTCCAGATCGCTTGCCCCCGGAAACAGCCCCGCCATGCCGACGATGGCGATGTCCGGTGCCTTGTTTTTATTAATTTTCCGGGGCTGGTTTCCCACGTTTTTCAGGTTCCTTTTGGCCGCTGAATGAAACATCGATATATACCCGAGCGTGGGAAGCTTATCAAGTCAGAAAGTCACCTTCAACCTAACCACCTAAAAAATATCCGTATTAAAACCGAAATCAACCAGGATTGACTCTTGGCTGATTTCTGTCATTCTCAACCTGCATGCCGGCCGGCAGCAACAGGTAAGCTTGAAATTATTACACCACAAACAAAAAAGGAGGTACGACATGTACCGGACAAAACAGTTGATTGCGTTATGCATGGCAATGGCAATGATTATGATTTTTGCAGGCAGCGCTATGGCGGAAGCCGGCCCAAAAATCAATATCAACACGGCAGGTGTGGAAGAACTGGTCCAGTTGGACAGGGTAGGGCCGAAATATGCCGAGAGAATCGTGACCTACCGGACCGAAAACGGCCCCTTCACAGCACCGGAAGACATCATGCTGGTGGCCGGTATCGGCGAAAAAACCTTTGAAGTCAACAAGGATCGGATTGCCGTAAAATAGTAATAAAATTCCCCTGCATCTTCCCGATGCAGGGGGATTTTATTACAGGAAAAGAAATTGGAATTTTTTCGTCCGGCATTATGAACGGTAAAAGGGGAGTAACATGAAACTTATATATGAAAAACTGGAAGCTTGGCAGCATTCAGTAGATTTTGCGAACCATGTGATCACGCTATTGGGCCAACACATCCCCGGCAGACAAAGCCGGAACATCATCGAAAGAGCTGAAATGAGTTCTGCCAACATTGCGGTTGCTATCGCTCGTGCGAAATGTTCCCGATCACGAGATGACATTATCCGGCAATTGTACCTGTCCAGGAGGTCCCTTTACGAAACCATGACGCTGCTTGAAATATTCAGAAGAAATAAATGGATTTCCGATGACCAATTCGCAGACGTCAAGACCGGCAGCAAAAAAATCACCTCCTCGTTAGTGAACATGATGAGAAACATAAACTTAAACACGGTGCTTAATGTGGGTTGAATAATATGGAGACAATCAATGGAATTTATATATGAAAAACTGGATGTGTGGAAAAAGGCGGTTGATTTCGCAATGAAAGTCACCGCGCTATCGGCGAATAAATCAGAAGACCAAAATGCGGCTCCTATCGTCACCGCCGCCGGAAACAGTGCGATGAATGCATCCACGGCAATCGCAAAGGGCAAAGGCTATGCCTCTAAACACGATTTTGCGCAACATCTCTATCTTTCGAGAGGGTCGGTTTACGAGACCATGACCCTGCTTGAAATTCTCAAAAGGAAACAAACGGTTTCAGAAGACCAATACACCGAGTTCGAAACCATGGCAAACCAGGTAGCTGCCATGCTGAGCGGGCTGATTAAATCGATATTCAAACCCCGGGATAAGTCGGAAGATAAAAAAGCGATATGAGAATCACAGCCGACCACAGAGAAAAGCCTTCGGGAATTATAGCGTTGCTGATCGACATGGGGATTGAGGTGACCATCAGAAGGCTGCCCTGTTGCGATTACATTATTAACGATGGAATTTTCGTCGAACGTAAGACGGGGAAGGATTTTCTGGTTTCCATCCTGGATGGCCGCTTGTTCAGACAGGCAAGCGTCATGAAAAGAAGGGTACCCCGGCCGGTATTTCTGGTCGAAGGGAACCCTTTTCATGTGGATATGAATTTTACACCTGAATCCATCAGAGGTGCCATCCTGTCACTTCAGGTCATCTGGTATATTCCCGTTCTATTTTCCAGATCCAGGGAGGATACGTGTAGACTTTTCAACGCCATCGGTGAACAAGCGCGAACTCAAAACGAACTGCTTACCATCAGGCACGGCTATCGCCCCAAAAAATTAATCACGAGGCAACTCTATTTATTGCAGAGTCTGCCTAATATCGGCCCATTGTTGGCAAAACGGTTGTTGAAAAATTTCGACAGTGTCAGAAATGTCATGCAGGCCGATGTAAAAACATTGTCAACAATTGAAGGCATCGGTTTCGGCAAGGCCAAGGAAATCTGCAGAGTGTTGGACGATTCCGATAGAGATCAAATAAAATGTAATTAGCGACGAAGTCGCGTTCACACATAAAATCGCCCCGACGTATTTAATACGTCAGGGCGATTTTATTTGACTTGCCACCCAAAATATGTTCAAAAAGTGAACGTTTTAAAATTTCATGAACAAATTCCCACGAAAATATCCTGAAGTAACAAAATTTCCTTTTAATTTCAGCGTGATTGCCATGCCAGTCGCATGTAATCCACCAGGCGGAGCTTTAGACAGCGTTCGGCTGTTTGTGTTCAGACGTCGGTAATTCAATGAAAAAATTCTGCTTTGCGTCCCTCGCGCCTTTTCGGTTCAAGATTTAAAAACTAACCGCCGCTGCGCTCAAGCCGCCAAGTACCAGAGAGCTATTTACTTTTACAACAAATGAAAATTGAACAAATCAAACGAAAATTATT
>JAFDAT010000121.1 GCA_019313725.1 Deltaproteobacteria bacterium | reverse complement strand
GAATGCTGATTGATTTCAAGGTGATTTTGAGGCAAAGCATCACACCTGGCCTCGATACCTGAAACGGCCCGATGTCGAAGAGAGGCGGTCCGGGATAGGTGATGGGTATCACAAGCCATATCAAGGCCATGAAACCGAAAACCACGGCAAGGCGCTTCAAGACGGCCTGTCCATCCAGGCGGGCCAGAAGGAGGAGCAGCAAAGCGGCTGCCAGACCGAAAAACAGCGTTGGGAAACGATCCACTGTTGCAATGGCACAGGACAACATGACCGCAAAGACGATTTTCAGTCTGGGGTCCACGTGATGAATGATGGCGTTGCCGGCCGTGAAGGGTTCTGTAATCATGGGTTGCGGGTCCTTATTTACGACGGGAGCGGACATATGCGGCCACACCCACCAGGCCGATGATGTACCCGATGCCGCCGAACACATCCCTGAAGGATGGTGTCGTCTGCATGGTATCGGCAATCATTTCTTTGAGCGGTTCGATCTCTTTTCGCAGCAGACCGGTCACGATTTCAGCCACTTTTTTCTCGGTCAACACATTCGCTACCGGGGGCTGGTCGTTCTTTCGCGCTTGCCGGTCCGGATTGGGTAAAGGGCTGTCTGACGCGGAGCGGGTCGCCGAATCAACCGCAAAATCATCGGCACCCAGATTCCAGGAAGCCTGGTGCCCCGCACCCGCATGCAGGATGATTTTCAGGTCACCCCGATAGGGTGCATTGAAGGAAAATTTTCCATCTGAGTCGGTAATTCCTTCGAGTAATCTTTTGCCGGCCGCGTCCAGGACTTCTATCCTGGCGGATTTCGGTATGCGGTTGCCCATAAATTTACTCTGGGTATAAACGACGTTTCCCTCTACCCAGGCGAAGATGCTGACTTTGTGGGCTGCTGCGGGGGGGGCGAAAACCAGGCCTGCGACCAGTGCCGGCAAAAACGTACAGCAGAAGGCGATTCGAAAGTACATCATCAATATTCCATTCGGGCGATGGTTTAAAAAGGATCCCCGGTGTCGAGGATTCAAGGCTCCAAGGGTTTGTTTTCCAATATGTTTATGAGCATTTTTTAAGCAAAGCGCATATACTTTTTGCTGTGTCTTCAGCTCTTTGAAGCTTTTAATCATTTTCCTTGGCCCCTGGAACCCTTGGCCCCTGGAATCCTGACATCTGTTGAGTATACCCCGGAAGCATCACCGGGTTGACCTTCTTTATGAAAGCGACGCAGAATGCCGTTATGATGCCTTCGATGATCATGACCGGGAGGTTTGCAGCAAGGATAAGCGCGGAGATCTCCCAGAAATTTTCTTCTGTGAGTATCAGGCTCAACCCCATGAGGAGGGCAGACAGGAAAACCGAACCGAATCCGCAGGCAAACGCGCCGGCCATGGCCACTCGGTAACTTTTAAACAGCAAGGGACTGAAAACGTAATAGCAGATTACGGCAGGCAGGGCCATAATTACCGTATTTACCCCCAGGACGGTTATGCCGCCGTACTGAAATAAAAAAGCCTGCAAAATCAGTGCAACCAGAATGGCCGGAAAAGCCGCCCAGCCCAGCATAAGGCCGACCATGCCGTTGAGGACCAGGTGCGTGCTCGAAGGACCCACATTGACGTGGATGAGGGAGGCGACAAAAAACGCGGATGAAAGAATGCCCACCGTGCTGAT
This sequence comes from Deltaproteobacteria bacterium, assembly GCA_019313725.1. GTDB lineage: Bacteria > Desulfobacterota > Desulfobacteria > Desulfobacterales > B30-G6 > JAJDNW01. Next base: position 7,096 of record JAFDAT010000121.1, on the reverse strand, counting down.
CCGGTCGTAGTCGATGGCTTTCAAGCCCAAAGCGGTACCGGCTATAGCCGCACCCCCGCCTGCAATCAGGACCGGGGCCGACAGAATGCCTTCAGAAATATGCATGCGCCAGTTTTCTCTCCCCTCAAAAAAAAACGAAAACCCATATCCATCAGGATGCGTGCCTTCGTGGCTTTAAAGTTCAATAATCCCTATTGAATACAACCATAGGGTAATGATTGTTGGTAATGGAAGTGGCTGTGTTGGAACCGTTTCCCGTGATCGCACAGGCTTCTGCCTGTTATTGTCATCCACCATGAAATATTCAATATGAATGCTGCAAAAAAGAATATTACAGATTTTCACATTTTTCTACTACTTTTGCTATAAGCAGGCATTGACTCGGAAACCAATTTTATATATTTCATTAGAAACAGGCGGTCGTCTATTTGACGGCTATCATTAGGCCTTAATCGGGTATTTTATTAAATAGGGTGTTTAAAATTGTTTCTAATGTGACATGGGGTTTCCTGATGAGCAGTCAACCTGATATCGAAATTAAAAATCTGACATTTTCCTATGATACGGTGCCGGTGCTCGAAGACGTCAATCTGAAGGTGGCGCATGGAGAATTTGCAACGATTGTCGGTCCGAACGGCGGCGGGAAGACCACGCTGCTGAAGCTTCTTCTCGGACTGTTGAAACCGGTTCACGGGAAGATTGAAGTTCTGGGTAGTTCCCCTGAAAAAGCACGCCTGCAGGTGGGGTACATGCCCCAGCACGCCGACCTGGATCCGCAGTTTCCGATTACGGTGATGGATGTTGTCCTCCTGGGAAGGCTGGGTCGACGATTTGGCGGAAGATATTCAAAAAAAGACAGGCAGCTAGCCTCTGAAGCCCTGGAAGAAGTCCAATTGGGGCACACGGCCCGTATGCCTTTCAGCAGGCTCTCGGGAGGACAGAAACAGCGTGTTCTGATAGCAAGGGCTCTGTGCTGCGATCCGGAAATGCTGCTGCTCGACGAACCCACGGCCAACATCGATCCGGAAGTGGAGGAGACCCTGCTGGCCATCCTCCAGGCGTTGAACCGGCGCATGACCATTCTGCTGGTTTCTCACGATATGGGGTTTGTTTCACGGGTGGTTAAAAGTGTAATCTGCGTCAACCGGCGGGTTTTTATTCATCCCACCAGCCAAATGGACGGAACCCTGATAAAAGATGTGTACGGAAGTGACTACTGCATGGTGAGACATGATCACCGGTGCAGCGAAGAAGGGCATTTCCATGATTGAATTTTTCAATGCCCTCATGGACCCGGACAATGAGTTCCTGCGGTTGGCCCTCATGGTAGGTCTTCTCGCCAGTTTGTCCTTCGGCATTATCGGTACATACATCATTACCCGGCGCATCAGCTATATTGCCGGCGCGATTTCCCATTGTGTGTTCGGGGGCATCGGTGCCGGGTTATATTTACGGTACAGGGTAGGGTGGACGTGGATTGACCCGATGCACGGAGCACTGGCAGCCGCCCTGCTGGCAGCCGTTATCATCGGCCTGGTGAGCCTTTATGCCCGGCAGAGAGAGGATACGGTTATCGGTGCGCTCTGGGCCGTGGGCATGGCCGCCGGTCTTCTTTTTATTGACCTGACCCCCGGCTATTTTAATCTGGCGAGCTATCTTTTCGGTGATATCCTGTTGATTTCAAAAAGTGACCTGTGGATGGTCCTCGTGCTTGACGGTGTGGTTGTCACCTTGGCGGTTTATTTCTATAACACACTGTTGGGTGTCTGCTTTGACCATGAGTTTGCCCGGCTGAGGGGTGTGCAGGTCGGGCCATTTTATATTTTGCTGCTTTGTTTGACCGCTCTGACCGTGGTGCTGCTGGTCAGGGTCGTGGGCATCGTCATGGTGGTTGCCATGCTGACGCTCCCGGCGGCAGTTGCAGGGCAATTTGCGCGGCGGCTATGGCACATGATGATTCTGGCAATATTTTTCTGCATGGCGTTTACATGGGCCGGGCTATCCATCAGTTATTCCTACGGTCTGTCCAGCGGGCCGACCATCATCATGGTGGCCGGGGCAACCTATCTTTTAGTCCTTGTGGGACGGAAGATTCCGCTCCGCAGGAGACAACGATAATGGGTGATGCTTACAATAATTGGCATCTATTTGTTCAAAACACATCATGTTTGTTTTTCATTCGACGTTGGACGTTGGATGTTCGATGTTCGACGTTCATTTTTCAAATCAATCCCGTTATATTGTTTATCCTGGTGTCGGCTCTCTTCTTCCGGGCGGATGCCTTTGCCGAAACAAACGGGAAAATTCCGGTGAGTGTCAGCATTGCCCCCCAGGCATTTTTTATAGAAAAGGTGGGGGGGGACAGGATTTCCGTCCATGTGCTGCTTCCTCCCGGCAGAAGCCCGGCCACCTATGCCCCCACGCCGTTACAGGTGTCGAATTTGATGAGATCGGTCCTTTTTTTTCGAATCGGGGTGCCTTTTGAAACAGCGCTGATACCCGGAATTGAACAGTCGGCGAAACAGTTGAAAATCGTTGACACCCGCAAGGGCATCACCCTGCGCAGGATGAGCCGGGAACCGCATCTACAAAAAGATGATGGCCCCGCAGAGACCCAAACCCATGCCGCTCATGGTCACGGAGGCGATGACCCGCATATCTGGCTCGACCCTTCACTGGTAATGATACAGGCTGCCACCATGCGGGATGCTCTGGTGGATGTTGATCCTGATGGGGCTGAATTCTACCGGGATAATTACCGGGTTTTTGCAGAAGAACTTGGGTTGCTGGACGAACGGATAAGGAAAGTGCTGGCACCCGTGCAGGGGGCCCGTCTGTTGGTCTTTCATCCGTCGTTCGGTTATTTTGCCGACGCCTACGGTCTTAAGCAGATAGCCGTGGAAAAAGAAGGCAAAGCGCCTAAAGGCAAAGAACTGGCCCATCTCATCAAAATGGCCAGGCAGGAAAACGTACGCATAATCTTTGTCCAGCCCCAGTTCGACAGGCACGCCGCGGAAAAAATTGCCGCAGTCATTGATGGTGCCGTCATTCCCCTGGACCCGCTGGCCCGTGATTATATCCGTAACCTGGAAGCCATGGCGTATGCCGCGGCAGATGCTCTGAAATAAGGCATCATTTTGAATTAAGAATGAATGATAAAATTCGAAGCACGAATATCAATATTCGGATTTAGGATTTCGTTGTAAACCCTTATAGGGTATAATCAGTGCCGGGCCCTTTGGACCCAGGTATCTACTCCAGTATCAAAAAACGGGTCCTCTGGGCCAGGATTCTTTACTTTTATGGCTCTATCGGTTTTGGAGAACGATTAGCGTGCACGATTTCATCATCATCGGCGGCGGTATTGTTGGCATTTCAACCGCGCTGCAGCTGAAGCAGCGCCATCCGGGTGCAGACATCCTGCTGGTCGAAAAAGAAGCTTCATTGGCCCATCACCAGACCGGGCACAATTCAGGTGTTGTTCATGCGGGCGTGTATTACCAACCTGGAAGCCTCAAGGCGGACTTCTGCAGGCGGGGGGCTGCTTTTACGGAGGTGTTTTGCCGGGAACACGGCCTGCCTTACGAAAAATGCGGCAAACTGCTGGTGGCCACCGATGAATTGGAATTTGAGCGCATGCATGCGCTCGAACTGCGCTGCCGCGAAAACAAAATCACCGCCCATCGCTTGTCCGCAAAGGAGTTGAAAAAGCGGGAACCCAACATCAACGGAATCGGAGCACTTTTCGTGCCGGCAACCGGTATTACGGATTATCGGAAAATTTCGGAGAAAATGGCGCGTCTTTTTCAGGAACTGGGCGGTAAAATCATGCTGGGCTGTGTGGTCCGGGGGCTCCATGAAGAAAATAAAGGTGTGCGCGTTCTGGCCGGGAAAAATGCGGTAAAAGGCGGTTTTGTGATAACCTGCGGAGGGTTACTGGCAGACCGGCTGGTCCGCATGATGGGGATTGAAACAGATTTTCAGATCATACCGTTCAGGGGTGAGTACTACCGTTTGTCAGCCAGACACAACCGTGTCGTGAATCATCTGATATACCCGATTCCCGATCCCGGCCTTCCTTTTCTGGGCGTGCACCTGACCCGCATGATTGACGGCTCCGTAACCATCGGGCCCAATGCCGTCATGGGGTGGAAAAGGGAAGGTTACGGCAGGGTCAATTTTGACTTGAAGGACGTATTCGGCATGATCTGCTTCCCCGGTTTTTGGCGGGTGATTCATCAACACCTGGGGGTTGGAATCGGAGAAATGAAGGATTCCTTCTACACACCGGGTTATCTAAAAAGGGTCCACAAGTACTGCGCGCACATCCGTTCTGGCGACCTTTCACCCTATCCTGCCGGTATTCGGGCCCAGGCTGTCAAGAAAGACGGCAGTCTTGTGCATGAGTTTCTTTTTGCCGAAAGCGAGCGATCACTGCATGTGTGTAATGCACCTTCCCCTGCGGCAACTTCGGCCGTGCCCATCGGGAAATTTATTTGCGACCGTGTGAAGGGTAAACTGAATGCATGACGAAAAAAAATCCAAACACAATGCATGAAAAATTATAAATGAAAGGAGATCAATATGTCAAAAATTCGTTTGAGAACAAAATTGTGTGACATGCTCGGAATCGAATACCCGATTCTCAGCGCGGGGATGGGGCCCACCCTTCTGGGAGAAAAAACCGGCGCTCCGGTGGAACTGGTCGTAGCGGTTTCCGAAGCCGGCGGATTGGGCGTGCTGGGGGGTAGCGGTTTTACCGTGGATGAACTGCGCCAAGCCATTCAGGACATCAAAGCCCGGACGGACAAACCGTTCGGGGTCGACCTGCTTTTACCCAAACATTTGGATCTCGGCGGTGCCATGGGCCAGGACGGCCCCGACGAACTCCCCTTAAGCATGGTTCTTGACCAGATTCCCAAACCCCACCGGGAGTGGGTGAAAAAGATAAAACAGGAGATGGGCCTCCCGGATGTCGAGATCCAGTTGCGGCTCAACACGACCACCATGCGCCCCAAAGAATCCGTGCAGGTCTGTATCGATGAAAAGGTGCCGCTTTTCTGTGCCGGGCTGGGAAACCCGGGATTCATGGTGGATGAGGCCCATGCCAATGGTATGAAGGTCCTGGGCATTACCGGAAATGCCAAAAATGCAAAACGCATGGCCGATTCGGGCATCGATCTGTTGGTGGCTCAGGGTCATGAAGGGGGAGGGCACACCGGGAGGATCGGTACCATGGTTCTGCTGCCGGCAGCTATCGATGCGGCTGATCCGGTTCCGGTTTTGGCCGCCGGCGGTATCGGAGACGGTCGCGGCATGGCCGCGGCACTGAGCATGGGGTGTATCGGTGCATGGGTCGGGACCCGGTTTCTGGCCACAGACGAAGGCGGCGCCCTGGATATCAATAAAAAGAAAATTGTCGAGTCCAACGACGAGGGTACGCGTGTCAGTACGGCCTATACCGGAAAAACATTACGGGCGAGTTACAATGGATATCACGACCTCTGGGCGGGTTCGGGGCTCGAGCCCCTGCCGTTTCCGACCCAGATCGTGATCTCATCGTCACTGCTGGCTGCTTTCATTGAAAGCGGTCAGGAGAAGTTCGTCGGGGGGCTGGCCGGCCAGGTTTCCGGTATTATTCATGATATCAAACCGGCGGCCCGTGTTCTGGAAGAAATGGTGGCCGAGACGGTGGATATACTGAAACACAAGCTTCCTGATGCTGTCGACATGTAGTCGCAGGCCACCGTCCTGCCATTAAATTTGGAAAAAAGTTTAGATCAGGAATCGAAAAAAAAAAGAAAGGGAAATTTCATCACGAATAGCCCCGACCATTGGGTCGTGAAAGTATGAAACTACGAAATGTTCATCAATAATTTCGTGCTTTTTCAGGCTTCGTATTTTCGTGATTGTTATTGTATATACATATGAAAATTACCGAACCACAAGAAAGCGCCCTCTATCACATCGCCAACCCGAAGAGTATCGCCTTTTTCGGAGCTTCCAATAATTTCAACCGCATGGGCACCATTATCCTCGATTCCTTGAAAAGTCTGGGGTTTGAAGGACCGGTTTATCCCGTGCACCCCAAAGAGAGCCAGGTGCTGGGGTATGATGCTTACCCGTCTGTGGCGGATCTTCCTGAAGCCCCAGAATTGGCCATCATTGTTTTGCCGACGGATATCGTTATCCGGAATCTCGAAGCGTGCGGACGGCGGGGCACCCGTTATGCCGCAATCGTTTCCGGAGGGTTCAAGGAGGTCGGGGAAAGCGGGGCCGAGTTGGAGAAACAGCTTAAGCAAACCGCCGACCAATACGGTATCCGTTTTCTGGGCCCCAACTGCCTCGGAGTGGCCAACCCGCACCACCGGCTGAACCCCACCCCGTTTTACTATGAGGCCCAGCCCGGGTTTATCGGGCTGGCATCCCAGAGCGGCAGTTTTGTCACCCAGATGTTCAACTACCTGTCGGGCTTCGGCTTGGGATTCAGCACGGCTTTCAGCGTAGGCAACGAAGCCAATATAGACATCGTAGACTGCATGGAGTACCTGGCAACCTGTCCCCACACACGGGTTATCGCCCTATATATCGAGGGTATCCGGCGCGGGGCCGCGTTTATGGAAGCCGCCCGAAAGATCGTGCCGCACAAGCCGATTGTTGCCCTGTATATCGGCGGGTCGGAAGCGGGCAGAAAAGCCGGGTTTTCCCACACCGGGTCCATGGCGGGGCCGGACAATTTGTACTCGGGAATGTTCAAACAAAGCGGCATCATCCGGGCTGGGTCATTGACGGAGTTGTTCGACTTCTGCTGGGCCCTGGGCACACTGCCGCTTCCTGCTGGAAACCGCGTATTGGTTCAGACGCACTCCGGAGGACCGGGGGCTACGGCCGCGGATGCATGTGATCGGGACGGCATGGTACTACCGCCGTTATCCACCCGGACAATCGATAGTCTGGCGCCTTTCATGCCGCACACAGGCAGCCTCGGCAATCCGGTGGACCTGACTTATTCGAAAAGCCCCCATGACTATTTTACCGATATACCATCGGTGCTGCTGCAGGAGGAAAATGCCGATATGCTGATGGTTTATTTTCT